>JBJTFB010000218.1:0-5098 GCA_046093205.1 Acidimicrobiales bacterium | reverse complement strand
CCCGGCGCCCACTTCGATACGGTGGTGCGCCTCGATGCTGCCAGTCTCGAACCGCAAGTCACCTGGGGCACTTCGCCCGAGATGGTACTGCCGGTGACCGCCAGCGTGCCGAATCCGGCCGACGAATCCGATCCCAACAAGCGCGGCGCCTGGGAGCGCGCGCTGACCTACATGAACCTCAAGGCCGGCACGCCGCTGGAGCAGATCACGGTGGACAAGGTCTTCATCGGTTCCTGCACCAACAGCCGCATCGAGGACCTGCGTGCCGCCGCCGCCGTCATGCAGGGCCGCACGGTCACCGTGCCCCGCGTGATGGTGGTGCCCGGCAGCCACGTGGTGAAGGCCCAGGCCGAGGCCGAGGGCCTGCACGAGGTGTTCCGTGCCGCCGGGGCCGACTGGCGCGAGCCCGGCTGCAGCATGTGCCTGGCCATGAATCCCGACAAGCTCGCCCCCGGCGAGCGCGCTGCCAGCACCAGCAACCGCAACTTCGAGGGCCGTCAGGGCCGCGGCGGTCGCACCCACCTCGTCTCCCCTGCCGTCGCCGCAGCCACTGCGGTCGCCGGCCACTTCGCCACTCCGGAGGATCTGGCATGAAGGCTGTCCGAGTCATCCAGGGTCGAGGCGTTCCGCTGAAGCGCAGCGACGTCGACACCGACCAGATCATCCCCGCCGAGTGGCTGAAGCGTGTCGAGCGCACCGGTTTCGAGAAGGGCCTCTTCAGCACGTGGCGCGACGACCGCAACTTCGTGCTGAACGACGAGCGCTACGCGGGTGCCACCGTGCTGGTGGCCGGACCGTCGTTCGGTGTGGGCTCCTCGCGCGAGCACGCGGTGTGGGCCATCCAGCAGTACGGGTTCGACGCGGTGATCGCACCGAGTTTCTCCGACATCTTCCGCAACAACTGCACGAAGAACGGTCTCGCTCCCGTGGTGCTGCCGCAGGCCTCCGTGGAGCGACTGTGGGAACTGATCGAGTCCGACCCCGGCACGGAGATCACGATCGACATGGAGCGGCTCACCGTGGAGGTGCCCTCGGCAGGCTTCAAGGAGAACTTCCCGATGGATGCCCCCACCCAGCACCGCTTCCTGAACGGACTCGACGACATCGGCATCACGCTGACGCACGCAGGGAAGATCGACAGCTTCGAGAAGTCCCGTCCCGCCTGGCTCGCGCGCTGACCGTCGTGCGACTCTCAACCCTGGGCTGAGAGCAGGAAGAAAAACATCCCGTTCACGACGGCGATGAGCGCCAGCAGCGAGATCGTCTGACGCCGGGCCGAATCGGCAATCTCCCGGCGGAGTTCGGCCGACAGAACTCGCAGGTCGTCCTTCGTGGCGATGCTCGACCAGTCGTCCTCGTACCCCATCGTTGCTCCTGACCGTCGGCGGCGCCCGGTCGGCGCCGATACGGCGAATGTGTGCCGACGTCAGAGACGGTCGGCAAGGCCCGTGGCACGACGCACCTCGGTGCCGACAGCCGCCCGCACCTGGGCCTCGGTTGCGACGACCACGAGTTCCTTTTTCGGCCGCGACACGCCGGTGTAGAGCAGCTCGCGGGTGACGATGCGGGACTCCCCGCCGGGCAGGACCACCACCACCTTGTCGTACTCGCTGCCCTGGCTCTTGTGGATGGTGAGGGCGTGCACGGTCTCCACGTTCGGGAGACGCGCGATTGCGACGTCCCAGGGGTCGTCGGGAAGACCGAACCACGCGCGGTCCTCGTCGCCCGTGCGGCAGATGACCCCGACGTCGCCGTTCGCGAGGTTCAGCGCGGGGTCGTTGCGCAGCACCAGCACCGGGCGCCCCGGGTACCAGTCGGCCGCGGCGGCAGGACCGAGCGCTGCCTCCACCTTCGCGTTCCACTCGCGCACACCGAGGCGTCCGGCGCGCACGGCGGACAGCACCTGCAGGGTGTTCTTGAGCCGCAATGCATCGGCCACCCGGCCCTCGACGGCCGCCGCGGCCATGCTGCGGGCATGCGCCACCACCTCGGATGCGAGCGTGTTCAGTTCGTTCACCTGCGTGTCGGGGTCGATCCACACGAGGCCGGGTGCGCCGGAGCGGAGCGCATCGACGGCTGCCTGCCCGTTGCCGTCGCGCACCGCGGCCGCAAGCAGCGCGATCGGTGAGGCGGCGGCGAACCGGTGCTGGTCAACGAGGGGCACGACGCGCGCACTGAGCGGGCTCGAGGGCTTGCGCGTCGCCGCCGCGATGTCGGCGAGCACCGTGCCGGACTCCACGCTCGCCAACTGGTCGGGGTCACCGACGAGCCACAACTGGGTGTCGGGCCTCAGTGCCTCAACGAGGCGGGCCATCACCGACAGCGACATCATCGATGTCTCGTCGACGATGACGAGTCCGTGCTCGAGCGGCACGGTTGCGTTGTGCCGCCACCTCGGGTTGCGGCCCGGTGCGTAGCCGAGGAGACGGTGCGCCGTGACCGACGGGGCCGCCTCCAGTGCGGCGCGCACCGCGGGGCTCGCGTTCTTCTCGGCCGCGCGCTGCAGCAGAACGGTCTTCATGTGGCGTGCCGCCTTGCCGGTGGGTGCACACAGGGCGATGGAGCGCACCTCGGCATCCGACATGGCGGCGAGTTTCGTGGCCACGAGCGTGGTCTTGCCCGTGCCGGGACCACCGAGGATGACCGTGACACCCCGGGCACCGTCGAGAAGCAGGCGGCGCGCGACGGCGACCTCCTCGACGTGCACCCGCCGCAGGTACAGACGGTCGCCGTCGATCACGAGCGGGGTGCGCGGTGCGGATGTCGTGGCCGGATCCGCCACGAGGTCACGGGCGGCCGTGAGGTCGGCGAGCCATTCGTCGGGGTCCACCCCGCACGCGGCATCGGTGGCAGCGATCCCCCACAGGTCGAGCGTGGTGAGATCAAGGCAGCTGTGCCCGTCACGCACGGTGCGCAGGCACAGAGCCACCGCCAGCCACACGCGAAGCGGCCGGGCCTTGTTGCCGGCGAGCGAGAGCAACACACGGGCAGCCTCGACGTCGGCCGGCGAGACGGTGGCGGACTCCACGTACGGTGCGATGCCGGCGGGAACCGCGAGACGGGCCGTCACGGCCGCTCCCCCGCGAACAGGGCGGACAGACGGGCCCACAGACCCGCCGGTGCCTCCCACACGAACACACCGGTGGTGCGTCCGTCGATGACGGGTGTGCCCGGCCCGGTCATGCCGCGCACGAAGAGGTACGCGAGACCCGCGACGGCAGCATCAGCATCGAGATGGGGTGCCCGCCACCTCAGGAAGCGGTGCACCGCCGTGCCGTAGATGAGCGCCTGCAGCGGGTAGTGGTGGTGCGCCATCTCGGCGAGCATGCGGTCGTGCACGTAGCCGTCGATGACGCGCGCGTCACCCTCGCGGTCGAGGCGGTTCGTCTTGTAGTCGGACACGAACAGCCGGAACGTGCCCTCCGCCGACGGGACGCGGATGAGCGCGTCGATCGACCCGTTGATGAGCCCGGCGAGCGGTATGGCGAATGACTCGTGGTCGAGCGCGGAGGCATACGGGGCGAGAACGTCGCCGGCGGGCAGATGCGTGCGCAGCAGCCTTGCGATGTCGCGCGCCGTGACACCGGCGGAGAGATGTGCGAGCGACATCTCGAAGTCGAGCTCGGCAAGCAGGTTCGGGAGGCCGAGCGACACGAGCGTGTTGTCGGCGAGCGACGGGCCGAGCGGGGTGTGCAACACCGCGAGGATGCCGCGCTCGAACTCAGCCGCGTGCTGCCGGCCGAGCCTTCCGCGCACGGTGCGGGCGACGACATCGCGCACGTGTGCCTCGAGGTCGGGATGGCCGGGGTCGACCCTCTCCATGCACGAGTGGAAGACCTTGCCCACGTGCGTTCCCCCGGGCACGCGGGCCAGCGGCATGTCGCCTGCACCGAGCGGCACCCCGGACGGCGCATACGAGAATGATGCCTCGAAGAAGGGCTTTCCTTCGTCGCCGCCCGGTGCGGACTCGCGGCCGCCGCGGTGACCGCGCTGCGCCTCGGTGATGCCGCTGAACGACGTGCGCCGGTATGTCTGCTCCAGTGACCCCGGCAACGGCGCCGTGACGAGACCGACCGTGGCAGGTGGTGCCATCACGAACGGGGCCGGTGCGGGCAGCGAGGCAAGGTCGATGCACGACACGTTCGGGGAACCGCCTGACAGGGCCCCGGCCGACACCGTGGTCGCCACGATCGAGCCCGGCACCTCCGGCGAGTGCATCACGGTGACGTGGTGCTTGGCGCGCGTGACCGCGACGTACAGGAGGCGCGAGTACTCCTCCACCGCCTCGCGGAGGCGACGCGGCTGGCAGAGCGCCGATTGCATGTCCACCACCCAGCCCACATCGATGACACGGCCCGAGACACTCACACCGCCGGAGGTCTTGTTGTCCGACGCGAGGAGCCGGTACACCTTCATCGACTCGGATTCCTTCACGAGCTCGGGCTTCCAGAGGTCGGCCACCACCACGAGCGGGAACTCGAGCCCCTTGGCGACGTGGATGGTCATGATCTGCACCGCGTCCGCATCGCTCTCGACGCGCCGGCTGACCACCTCGGAGGTGCGGTCGATGAGGCAGAGGTCCTCAAAGGCCTCGAGTGCCTGGTCGGGCGAGCACGCAGCACCAGCGGTCTGCGCATGAAGAAGCTCCCCGATGTGGGTGAAGTCGGTGAGACGGCGCTCGCCCGCGTCGGTGGCGGCGAGACACGACAGCCGGTCGGCATCACCGAGGACCGCGGTGACCATGGCGGCAACCCCGTCGGCACGCATGATCGATGCCCAGCCCGCGAGGACCGTCTGCAGCGCCACGACTGCCCGGTCGTCGCGCAGGGCGGCCGAGTGCGCACCGAGCCCGAACAGCGGGGTCAGCATGAGGTGGCGCGTGCGCCCCTCGTCGGAGACACGTTCCAGTGCGCGCAGGAGGATGCGCCAGTGCTCGGCCGTCTCCCCCTCCATCACCGACGACGTGCCGGTGCTGACAGCCGGGATGTCGAGCCTGCGCAGTCGGGACTCCACCATCTGGCCGAACGGGCCCGACTTCACGAGCACCACCACGTCGCGCGGCCTCACGGCGTTTCCCTTCACCTTCACACCGGAGGTG
>JBJTFB010000217.1:0-4277 GCA_046093205.1 Acidimicrobiales bacterium | reverse complement strand
TCGGCCCCCGCCCACATGGGGTCAAGCACCTCTATGACCCGAGCGGCAAGTTCCGGTGAGCCGACAGCCGGGTAGTCGAACGCGAACAGCTCGTCGGGGAAACCGTGGAAGTCATGGATGGTGCGCGGCCTCTCCATTGCGGTGACGAGGGTGGAGCCGATCCACCAGTGCGCGGACACCGCAAGTATTGCCCGGGGTGTCGGGACTGACGCACCGAACTCGGCCCATGCCGATGTGTGTCGGTTCGACTCGAGCGTGTTCATGGGGCTGCCGTGACCGATGAACACCGCGGGCATCAAGGTCGACGGGTTGTTCGCCACGGTTCGAGGCTAACGGCGGGGCCGGCCGCGCCGCTGCGGCCCCCGTCACTTCAGGGTCGCGAGCTGTGTCCCCTTCGAGCTGCGCAGGATGTACACGTACCCCGACTTCCAGGTGGTGGCGTACGTGTTGGTGCCCTTCTTGCCGCTCAGCGACTTCACGAGCTTCGCCACCGACTTGCTCGAGGTCTTGCGGTAGATCTTCACCGTCGAGGCAGCCACCAGAACGATGGTGATGGTGGCCCGTCCGCCCTTCTTCGTGATCTTGTAGCTCGCTGCTGACGACGTTGTGGTGCCGGCCGATGTTCCGCCCGAGGCGGTTCCTCCGGATGTCGAGCCACCGGCGCCGGCGAGGTATGCCGACAGCGTGCTCTTGATCGTGTACTCGGGGTTCGAGAACGTCATCTCTGCCACGGAGATCAGGAGGCCCTCGGCCGGGCTGGTGACCGCATCCACCGTGAAAGTGGGGGTCGAGGCGGACTCCCCGGTTGCGTTGCGCGTGACCGAGAGCTTGGCCGCGATGTCGGCCAGGGTTGTGGTGGTCTTGCCGTCACTGAAGCACTTCTTTGCGATGGCCGACGTGATGAAGGCCTTCATCGAGCCCTTGTTGAGGGAACCATCACGCTTCTTGTGCGGCGTGCCCTGCATCGTGATCCGCAACTCGTAGGAACCCGAACTGCTGCCGCCGCCCGAGCTGCCGCCGCCCGAGGAGTTGTAGAGCGCCTGCAGCTGGGCCTGCGTGTAGCTGTTGCCGGCGGTGTCCTTGTAGGTGCCGTCGGGTTGGCGCGTGTAGGTCTTCCCGCCGATCGTCACCGATGACCCGTCATCGGCCGCGGGCACGGCCGAACCCGACACACCGGAACTGCCGCACGACATCGCGATCTGGAACCCGTTCACGTTCGCCCCGACCCACAGGCCAAGCATGTTCTGCTCCATCGCGTTCAGGGTGGTGGTGGAGTAGGCGATGTGCTGGATGACGGTGGCGGTGAAGTCCTCGTCGGACTGCTCAATGTTGCACGTGTACCAGTTCTGCATCGTGACCGAGGCGCACTCCGGGTGCCGTGACTTGAAATTGTCGAACGAGTCGAAGTTGATCTTCGACAGGGATGCCGGCTTCGTGATCACCACGGCAGACCCGCCCGATGTGGAGAAGCTCGTCATGTTCGAGTAGCCGCTGGCGTAGATGAAATTGTCGCCCGACTTGGGCGGCACGGTGACGCGGAATGTCCTGCTCGTGGCGTCGGCGCCGAGTTCCTTCGTGCCGTCGGCCTTCAGGATCTGGAACCAGTACTTCGGGCTCGTCCCGGTCTCGCGGCACACCGCAACGCCGAAACCGGTGGGCGCCCCGTACGTGGTGCCGTCGGTCGACATCTCGAGGGATGGCTTGGTCCAGTCCCAGGATGCCGTCTTCGCATCGATGCCCGAGCACGAACCAGCCATCGCGGCGATCACACCGTCACCTGCCGCCGCACCGGCGGGCACCGCAGGTGCACCCACCGACACCAACGAGGCCACGGCCGCAGCCAGAGTGACTGACACAAGTTTCCTGAGCATCGGAACCCCCTTGCCCATCGGCAGACTAACCCCGCACCCGGGGGAAAGTGAACGAGCCGGAGCGGGGTTACGGTGGACCCATGTCAGCCACGGGGGGCATCGTCGATTCGCATGTGCACCTGCTGCCGGGGCGCATCGGGGAGAAGGTGCGCGCCATCTTCGAGGCCGGCGAGACAGCCGGGCGGTTCGTCCTCGCCTACCCGTCCGCGCATGAGGAGGTCGTCTCGCGGCTCATCGGCGAGGGTGTCCGTGCCGTGTGGTCGCTGCCCTATGCACACAGGCCAGGCGTGGCCGAGGGCCTGAACGAGGCGTCGGCTGTCACCGCAGCGCAGTTCACCGGCGACGGTTTCGAGGTGACCGGCGGCGCCACGGTGCACCCCGACGACGCCGACCCTGCCGGCATCGTGCACCGCGCTACAGGTGTTCACGGCCTGCGGGTGCTGAAGTTGCACTGCTCCGTCGGCGATTTCGGGATCGACGACCCTCGGCTCACACCCGCGCTCACGGCGGCGGAGGAGCACCGCATGCCCACGGTGGTGCACCTCGGCCACAACCCGAACGGGCTCACCGAGGGCCACGAACTCGGGGGGCTGCGCACCGTGTGCGCGCGCCACCCGGGTCTCCCGGTGGTGCTCGCCCACTTCGGGCACCACAGTGCTCCCGAGGCTGTTGCGCTCTTTGCCGAGTTCGCGAACTTCCATGCCGACCTCACTCCCGTGGTCACGAGCGCACCGAACGTGACTGCCGGGATGCTCTCGCGCTGGTCCGACCGCATCCTCTTCGGCTCCGACGCACCGAACACCGCGGTGTCGGTGACCGACCATCTCGCGTGGCTCGGCTCGTTCGGCCTCGACGACGGTGCACTTGCCGCCATCACCTCCGGCAACGCCCGGCGGTTGGTCGACGCGGTCGTCTCCTGACCGCTCCGAGGAGGCGCGACTACAGGCGGTCGGCGGGGTAATCCGCGTACGACGCCTTGAACACTCCCTGGGCAAGGAGTACCGATGCCACCAAGGTGCCGGTTGCGGGGTCGACGATGCTGGTGTCGGTCCAGTAGAACTCCACACGTCGTGTCTGGCCGATGGCCACCACCTTCCGGGACAGTTCGTACTCCGCATCCACGAACACCGGCCCCGCATGCATGCGGATCTCGAGATCCATGAACAGTCCCACGGCCGGGCCGCGCACCTCGCCGGCGGCGGGGCACTTCGCCGCGAGCACACTGATCATCTCGGTCGGCACGACGGCCCTGCCCCACGGGGACGACGCGGCCGTCGACGGCCGGTACCACGGGGAGTCCTCGGTGATCACTGCGAGTTTCTCCGCGAGCGAGAACGGGTACAGGTTGCCGTTTCGTTCGTCGAACGTCATCGACGCGCGCACCGTGGCGGACGTGTCACCGACGTTCATGAGGTCGAGCACGAACAACTCCCCGGCCGGCTTCAGCGCCGCACGGCGGTTGTCGAGCTCGGTCGGCGGGTGCGACGGGCCGAGCGACAGGGATCCCGACAGCACCGGTGTGCCGTCGGCCTTCTCCGCACGGATGCGCACCGAGGCACCACCCGACCGGACGGCGAACGGCCGGACCTGCTCGCCCTCCACCACCATGTTCTCGAAGTGGGCGCTGATGCACCCCCGCTCGAACCACTCGCTCCCCCACAAGGACACCCCGACGGGATCGAACTGGCTGAAATGGGTGGGACCCTCGATCGGTGCACCCGCGAGGCCGAGCCTGGCTGCGGTCTCGTCGTCGTGCACGCTCGTGTGACCGTCGTACTCTTGGTCGGCGAGCATCTGCCGCGGCGACCTCAGCGGGCCGACAATGTCGTTCCCGTCGACGGCGAGAACGGTGTCGAACGCCCCGATGCTCATCGGGCCAGCCTCTCCGCGCGCAGCGCAGAGCGGCGCACCTTTCCGTCGTCACCGCGCAGCGGGAACGACACGTACTCGAACGTGCGCGGGATCTTGTAGACAACGAGCCGTTCGGCGAGGAACGTGCGCAGTTCGTCCTCGGACACGGCCATCGCGTCGGCCTCGATGATTGCATGGATGGTGGCGCCCTTGTCCTCGTCGGGCAGACCGATCACCGCACAGCTCTGCACCGCGGGGTGCTCCTGGATGGCGGCCTCCACCTCGGCCGGGTAGATGTTCGCCCCGCCCGACAGGATCATGTCGCTCGCGCGGTCGCCGAGATACAGGTAGCCGTCATCGTCGAGCCGGCCCATGTCGCCGAGGGACTCCCAACCACCGTCCCGCGTGCGCGCGGTGGCCCCCACGTAGCGGGAGGTGGGCGAGCCGCGCAGTGAGCGCATCCACACCTCGCCCATCTCGCCGACGGGCAATTCGTTGCCGTCGTCATCGGTGATCAGCACCGTTCCCGGTTGCACCCTGCCCACCGACCCGCGG
>JBJTFB010000216.1:0-8857 GCA_046093205.1 Acidimicrobiales bacterium | reverse complement strand
CGCCGAGGCCGCACTCGCGGCGCTGAAGGGGGAATGACATGACGGTTGCACTCGAGGGATGGGCGGTGTCGCAGTTCACCGCCGCGGGGCTGACGAGGGACGTGTACCGCAAGGGCAGCGGACCGCTGGTGGTGGTGGTGCACGAGGTCCCCGGCATCACACCGAAGGTGATCGCGTTCGCCGAGGAGGTCGTGGCACAGGGCTTCTCCGTGTCGATGCCGAGCCTCGTCGGGACTCCCGGCCGCGGGTTCTCGAACGGCTATGCGGCATCGTCGCTGCTCAAGGTGTGCGTGGCGAAGGAGTTCACGTCGATGGCGGTGGGCCGCACCTCACCGGTGATCGCGTTCCTGCGTGCGCTCGCGAAGAACGACCATGCACAGGCAGGTGGCCGTGGGGTCGGTGCCGTCGGCATGTGCTTCAGCGGGGGCTTTGCCCTCGGGATGATGCTGGACGAGATCATGGTCGCACCCGTGCTGTCGCAGCCGTCCCTGCCTTTCCCCGTCGGTGCGCGCCGTGCCCGCGACCTCAACCTGTCACCCGATGATGCGGAGATCATCGCCCGCCGCGCGGCCGCGGGGTGCCAGGTGCTTGGTCTCCGCTACGACGCGGACAAGCTCGTGGGCGACAGGTTCTCAGCCCTGCGTGACCTGCTGGGCGAGGCGTTCGTCGCCGTGGAACTGCCGTCGGCGAACAAGTCCGACCACAGCGTGCTCACCGAGCAACGCCACGAGGAGAGCGTGCAGAGGGTGCTCGCGTTCTTCCGCGAGAAGCTGCTCTAGTCGGGGCTTCGGCTAGCGCGGCCCGCCGTCCACGTCGAGCAGCGCACCGGTGGTGTAGCTGCTCGCGTCGCTCGCGAAGTAGAGGGCGGCGCCCACGATCTCGTGCGGCTCACCGCCGCGTTCCATGGAGTACGCGGTCCTGGCGCGCTTCGCGAACTGCTCCATGTCCCATGCCTTCGAGATGTCGGTGAGGAAAGGTCCCGGGACGATGCAGTTCACGCGCACGTGCGGTCCGTACGCCTTCGCGAGTCCCACGGTCATCGTGTTCACCGCGGACTTCGCCGCCGCGTAGATCAGCTCGTTCGGTGACGGGCGGCGGCTCGCCACCGAGGACACGTTGATGATGGAGCCCTTTCCTCCCCGGCCGATGATGTGCGTGGCAATCAGGGTCGAGAGCCGGAACGGACCCTTCAGGTTCACACCCAACACCTTGTCGTAGAGGTCCTCCGTGACATCCACCAACGACGGGTACAGCGGCGACATGCCCGCGTTGTTCACGAGTACGTCGACGGCACCGAACTCGGCGATCGATTCATCGGCCAGACGCCCGGCGTCGTCCCACGATGCCGCGTGGTACGCAACGGCCTTCGCCCGCACGCCGTGCGAGCGCACCTCGGCGGCAACCGACTCGCAGTTCTCCAGCTTGCGGCTGGCGACCACGATGTTCGCGCCGCGCGCCGCAAAGGCGAGCGCCATCTCGCGACCGAGTCCGCGGCTTCCGCCCGTGATGATCGCGGTGCGTCCGCGCAGGTCGAACAGTTCATCGGCCATGGGTCCCCCTTGACCAACCCAAACTATGCGGGCACCGGCGGGCGTCCCTCAACGGACCCGCGCGACGTACTGCGGGTGGCGGAAGCCGGCCAGGGTCCGCGGCAGCGAGGCGGTCGGGGCGGAGTCCATCAGACGTCGGGCGAGGATGCCCTTCGCTGCCTTCGCGTCGTGGCCGCCCACGCGTCCGCCCTTCGCTCTCGACACCAGGTCGACGTGCACGACGCACCCCTCACCGAAGGCTGACCAGTCGACCGCATCGGAGTGTTCCTGCGGGAGGAGGTCGACAACCGTGGCGCCCCGTGTGAGGCGCACGATCTCCTCGGTGACCGCGTCACGCCACCACCGCGACAACCGGCCGGCACCCATGAGCACCGCACCCATCTTCAGTTTGTAGTCAGGTGTCGCCTCATCGCCGCGCACGAGCCCGAGCAGCCCGCTCGGCACGAGAATCCGTTTCACCGCAGCCGTGCGTGCCGGTGCGGGCATCGAGGCGAGGTCCAGGTGGTCCCACACCACCCCCGTGTACCGCTTCCATGCGGGGAGCGTGGGAGCGCCGACTACCGCCGTGTTCACGCTGCGGGCCCGCTCGAGGGCCTGTCCCTTCACCCCGAGCAACTTCTGGTTGCCCCCGCGGGCTCGACCGAGCGCACGGGCAACCTCGAGCCGCATGTCCCCGAGGGGCCCGCCTGTGGGGCCGGCGGAGGGGTCCCATGCGGTACCGGGCCGGCCGCCGTCGGCCTTCCCCTCGCTCGGGGGCAGGAGGATGAACACCGTGAGACCCCCTTTCGACGGACCGGAACCAGGTGAGACACTTTGACCGTGACTTTCTCACGGGTCGCCTCTAATCTTGCCTCATGCGAGTTCACGTGGATTCATCCAAGTGCCAGGGGCACAACCGGTGCTATGCGCTGGCTCCCGAGTTGTTCGATGTCGACGACTACGGCAATGCCTTCGAGCTGAACGACGGCGCGGTGCCCGTGGCGCTCGAGGACAAGGCCCGGTTGGCAGTGGCGAACTGCCCCGAGTTCGCGATCATCATCGAAGACTGAACCACCGAGAACCGACACAGGAGAACCCCCGATGACAACCGTCTACGGACCCGTCACCGACTGGGCCACCGATTTCGATCACGGTGACCCGGAGTACAACAAGAACATCCATGCGATCTGGGAGAACCTGAAGTCCGCCGGTTGCCCCATCGCGCATTCCGACCGCTACGGCGGGGTGTGGTTGCCGCTCACGCACGAGATGGTGCACGAGATCGCGTACGACACCGAGCATTTCACCAGCCGCAACGTGGTTGTCGGTCAGCTGAAGCCGAGCCAGGTCGAGGGTTCCATGCCCGCCCCGATCGGTGGCGCGCCGCCCATCACGAGCGACCCGCCGTTCCACGCCGATGCTCGTCGTCTCCTCCTGCCCGCGTTCGCCCCGAAGAAGATCGACCCGCTGCGCGACAAGATGAAGAAGATGTGCAACGACCTCATCGACCGCATGGGGGACCGTGAGTTCGTCGATGCTGCGGTGGAATACAGCCAGCACATCCCGGTGCTGATCATCGCCGAGATGCTCGGCCTGCCCCTCGAGGACGCAGACCGCTTCCGCGACTGGGTGAACCTGGTGCTCGGCGACATCGGCGGAGACCGTGAGTCACGCATCATCCGCTTCCAGGAGTTCGGCGAGTACCTCGAGCGTCACATCGCGGACCACATCGAGAACCCGCGCGACGACCTCATCACCTTCCTGCTGAACGCGGAACTGAACGGGAACAAGCTGTCGCCCGAGCACGTGCAGGGCACCGTCATCCTCATCCTCATCGCCGGCATCGACACCACATGGTCGGGCATCGGGTCGTCACTGTGGCACCTCGCCTCGAACGCCGTCGACCGTCGTCGTCTCGCGGAGAACAAGGAGCTCATCCCGCAGGCGGTGGAGGAGTTCCTCCGCGCCTACGCGCCCGTCACCATGGCCCGCCTCGTGAAACAGGACCACGAGTTCCACGGTGTGGAGATGAAAGAGGAGGACTGGGTCCTCCTGCCGTTCCCTGCTGCGAACCGCGACGAGAACCAGTTCGAGAATGCCGACCAGGTCGACATCGACCGCACCGAGAACCGTCACGCCGCCTTCGGTCTCGGCATCCACCGCTGCATCGGCTCGAACCTCGCACGACTGGAGCTGAACGTCGCGGTGGAGACCTTCCTCGAGCGCTTCCCCGACTTCGAGCTGAACGCCGCCGAAGAAGTCACATGGAGCACCGGTCAGGTGCGCGGACCGCGCAACCTGCCGTTCCGGATCCTCGCGCGCTCCTGACGCCGGCGCTCTCCGGAGCGCAACACAACCCCCACGTAGGATGATCGGGTCATGACCCGTCCCGTCCCGCCCCCCGCCGACGGGACGTCGGATCTCAACTCCGCTCAGGCTGACGCCGTCTTCCACCCGGGCGGGCCGTTGCTGGTGGTGGCCGGTGCCGGCTCGGGCAAGACCCGAGTGCTCACGCGGCGAATCGCATGGTTGATCAGCCGAGGTGTGCACCCCTCACGCATCCTCGCCATCACCTTCACGAACAAGGCCGCCGACGAGATGCGCGAGCGTGTCCGAGAACTGGTCGGCCCGCCGGCCGAGCGCATGTGGGTCACCACGTTCCACAAGGCGTGCGTGCGCATGCTGCGGTCCCACGCCGACGCCATCGGCTACCCGCGCACCTTCACCATCTACGACGCCCAGGACTCCAAGCGGCTGGTGGGCTACGTCATCCGCGACCTCGGCCTCGACCCTCGCCGCTACCCGGCAGGGTCGGTGCAGGGCCGGATCAGCCTCTGGAAGAACGAGCTCATCGACCCGGCCCGGGCGCACGGCTCCGAACTCGCCGTGGACGGACGGCTCGTCGACATCTACTCCGAGTACCAGTCACGCCTCGTCGCGGCGGGTGCGATGGACTTCGACGACATCCTCGTCAACACGGTGCGCCTGTTCGAGGGGAACCCCGATGTGCTGCGTCACTGGCAGGAACGCTTCGAGCACGTGCTGATCGACGAGTACCAGGACACCAACCTCGCACAGAACCGCATCGTGCTGATGCTCGGTGCGCTCCACCACAACGTGTGCGTGGTGGGGGACAGCGACCAGAGCATCTACCGCTTCCGCGGCGCCGACATGCGCAACATCGACCAGTTCGAGACCGCGTTCCCCGATGTCACCAGCGTGGTTCTCGCCCAGAACTACCGCAGCACACAGACAATCCTCGCGGCCGCCAACGCGGTCATCGCCCGCAACTCGGAGCGCCGGCCGAAGAACCTTTGGACGAGTTCCGGCGACGGCGACCCCATCGTGAGGTTCTGGGCTGACGACGAGTACGACGAGGCATCGTTCGTGGCCGCCGAGGCCACAGCGCTCCAGAGGTCAGGACGCCGGTGGGGCGAGATCGCGGTGATGTACCGCACCAACGCCCAGAGCCGTGTCATCGAGGAGTCCTTCATGCGTGCCGGTGTCCCGTACAAGGTCGTCGGGGGCACACGTTTCTACGACCGTCGCGAGATCAAGGACGCCATGGCCTACCTGCGCGTGGCGGTGAACACCATCGACGAGGTCAACATCAAGCGGGTCATCAACGTGCCCAAGCGCGGTGTGGGTGACGCCAGCATCGGCAAGATCGAGGTTTTCGCCCGTGTGAACGACATCCCGTTCGCGCTCGCCATGCGTCGTTGCCGCGAGGCGGGGGTGTCGGGTGCGGCAGCCAAGGGCATCGACAGGTTCTTCGACCTCATCGACTCCATGAACTCCTCGGTGGCCGACGGGCCATCGGCGCTCCTCCAGCTCGCGGTCGAGTCCAGCGGCTACCTGGATGAACTTCGCGCCGAGGGCACGGTTGAGGCCGACGGCCGTCTCGAGAACCTCGCCGAACTCATCGGCAGGGCGGCCGAGTTCGCCGACGTCGATGAGTTCATCGAGCAGGTGTCCCTGGTTGCCGACACCGACGAGCTCAGCGCCGACAACCAGGTGGTGCTGATGACGCTTCACTCCGCAAAGGGTCTCGAGTACCCGTTCGTGTTCCTGGTGGGCTGCGAGGAGGGCATCTTCCCCCACAACCGGGCATTGCTCGACCCGAACGAACTCGAGGAGGAGCGCCGCCTCGCGTACGTGGGCATCACCCGCGCGCGCGAACGGCTGCACGTCTCCCATGCGTGGCAGCGCACGCTGTACGGCCAGAGCCAGTACAACCCGCCGTCGCGCTTCCTCGCCGAGGTACCGGCGCAGTTGTTCGACCGCCGCGGCAACGTGCCCGCCGACCTCGATGAGCACGAGAACCCGGTCCCGTGGCGCGACCGCGAGGTGCCCGGGTACCGCCGACGCGAGGAGGAACCCTCCGGCCGCGTGTTCGGCGCGGGCCGCGAACGCAAGGTGTCACCGTCGACCTCCGGCAACATGTCCGTCCCGAAGGCCGACTACTCGCACTTCCGGGTGGGAGACGACGTGGTGCACGCCGTGTTCGGCGACGGTGTGATCCTCGCGATCAGCGGCGAGGGCGAGAAGACCGAGGCAACCGTGAGGTTCACCGAACGCGGTACGAAGCACCTCCTGCTCGCCTGGGCACCGTTGCGCAAGCCTGGTTGACGCACGACCGGCGCCGCCTGCCCGTCGGCCCCCGGCCCGCGTCGTAGATTTGGTGCCATGAAGGCAGCCATCCTCATCGAGAGTCTCACCGGAAACACGTGGAAGGCGGGAGAGATGATCGCATCCGGGCTCCAGCAGGAGGGATGGCAGATCAGCGGGTTCTCCGCGCTGCGCACGCCCGACCACGCCGCCATCCAGGATGCCGACGTCGTCGTGGTCGGCACGTGGGTGCACGGTCTCTTCGTGGTCGGCCAGGCTCCCTGGGGCATCGACCGACTGCGCGCACTGCCATCCATGTCGGGCCGGAAGGTTGCAGGATTCTGCACCTACGCCCTGAACCCGGGGCGTGCGCTCGACACGGTGACCCGGGAACTCGAGCGCACCGGCGGAGAGGTTGTCGGTGGTCTCACCCTCCAGCGCGGTCGACTGTCCGCGCACACCGAGGAGTTCGTGCTGCGTCTCTCCGACGCGGTGACGGCCTCCTGACGCGCGGCGCGGTGCCTACGGGTTCGTGACCCCCGACGTCACACCGCGCAGGTCGATCGAGAGGGTCCTCCTGTTCTCCACCACCGGCCGGACGTCCGTCGGCAGGGCGAGATCACTCACGTCGAGGGTGCGCCCCCCGCAGTCGGTGTACGTGCGCGACTTCGGCACGTGCGTGACGAGACAGTCGGTGCCGCGGTCGGCCGGGTACGCGTAGTACACCTGCCATCCCGTGGCGGGGTCCGCCCCCGTGTGGTCGAGCACGATGGATCGCACCCCGTCGGCGCTCTTCAGGTCGGGGAACAGCAGCGGGCCGCCCTCGGCGACCGCCTGGGCGATGTCATCGACCTTTCCCACCTCGAACACGCTGTTGGCGATGCGTGACCCCGGGTCGGCCCTGTCGTTGATGGTCGTTGCAACCACCCAGAGCCCGAGGAAGAACACGGCGAAGAAGGCGATGCCACCCAGCACGGGCACCACGGCCCTGGCCAGGGGGCTGCGCAGTCGGGGGGTTCGCACGGCCCCATTCTGCTCGGTTGGTGCGGGGTTGCCGCCACGGCCTAGGGTTTTCCATTTGTGAAGCGCACCTACCGCGTCGTCGTGGCCAAGCCCGGACTCGACGGCCACGACCGTGGGGCCAAGACCATCACGAGGGCCCTCCGCGACCACGGTTTCGAGGTCATCTACACCGGTCTCCACCAGACCCCCGAGCAGATCGCCGAGACGGCGTTGCAGGAGGATGCCGACGCCGTGGGTCTCTCCCTCCTCTCCGGAGCGCACAACACTCTCTTTCCCCGCGTCATGGAGGAACTCACCAGGCGTGATCTCACCGACGTGATGGTGTTCGGCGGCGGTGTCATCCCCGATGCCGATGCCCGCGCACTGCGCGAGAGCGGGGTTGCCAACATCTTCGGGCCGGGATCGTCGCTCAAGTCGATCTGTCAGTGGCTCGAGCAGGAACTCGACGCGAAGGAGTAATCGCACAATGGACCTCTTCGAGTACCAGGGCAAGCAGTACTTCGCCCGCTTCGGCATCCCGGTGTCGGCGGGCGGTGTCGCGCACACCGTCGACGAGGCGGTGGCCGAGGCCGGGAAGGCCGGCTACCCCGTGGTGGTGAAGGCACAGGTGCAGGTCGGTGGCCGGGGCAAGGCCGGTGGCATCAAGCTGGCGAACAACGACGACGAGGTGCGCCTGCATGCCGGGAACATCCTCGGCATGGACATCAAGGGTCACCTCGTGAAGCGGGTCTGGGTGGAGCATGCCTCCGACATCGCGGAGGAGTACTACGCCTCGTTCACGCTCGACCGTGCGGCGAAGAAGCACCTTCTGATGCTGAGTGCCCAGGGCGGCGTGGAGATCGAGGAGGTCGCGGCGAAGGACCCCGATGCCATCCTGCTGCAGCACATCGACCCGACCGTTGGTCTCGACGCGGTGTCGGCTCTCGACGCGGCGAGGAAGGCCCGCATCCCGGCGAAGGCCGAGAAGGGAGTCGCGTCGATCCTGGTGCAGCTCTACCGCTGTTTCGTGGACGGTGACTGTGACCTCGCGGAGATCAACCCGCTCATCCTGAAGCCCAGCGGCGAGGTGCACGCGCTTGATGCGAAGGTGTCGCTTGACAGCAACGCGGAGTTCCGTCACTCCGAGTGGGAGGAGTTTGCGAAGACGGTGGAGCTCGACACCCGCGAGCAGCTCGCCCGCGAGAAGGGCCTGCAGTACATCGGCCTCGACGGCACGGTGGGAATCATCGCGAACGGTGCCGGTCTCGCCATGAGCACGCTCGACGTGGTGAACCAGGTGGGCGGTTCGGCCGCCAACTTCCTCGACATCGGTGGCGGTGCGAACGCCGACCTCATGGCCGGTGCGCTCGAGGTGATCAACAGCGACCTGAAGGTGAAGGCCATCTTCATCAACATCTTCGGCGGCATCACCCGCGGCGAGGAGGTCGCGAAGGGCATCGTCGAGGCGCTCTCCAGGGTGAACCTGCGCGCACCGATCGTCATCCGTCTCGACGGGACGAACGCCGAGGAGGGTCGCGCCATCCTTGCCGGGGCCGGCATCCCCGAGTCGAAACTCGTCAGCAAGCCCACGATGCTCGAGGCCGCCGAGGCGGCCGTGGCACTCGCGAAGTAAGGAAACCCCATGGCAATCTTCGTCAACGAGAACACCAAGGTGATCGTCCAGGGCCTCACCGGAGGACAGGGCAAGTACCACGGTC
>JBJTFB010000215.1:0-15308 GCA_046093205.1 Acidimicrobiales bacterium | reverse complement strand
CGGCAGGGTGGGGCGATGATCGCCGACCGAATCGGCACCACCACCGCCTACGCGCTCGACAATCTGCAGCTGCGCGGAACTCTCTTCATCGCCCCCGGCGAGGACGTGTACGAGGGAATGGTCGTCGGTGAGTCGTCACGTCCCGAGGAGATGGTGGTGAACGCAGTGCGCGCGAAGGAGAAGACCAACATCCGGACACACAGCCACGACGACGGGGTGAAGCTTGCGGCTCCCGTGATTCACACACTGGAGTCTGCAATCGAGTGGATCGCCGATGACGAGCTGGTGGAGGTGACACCCTCGAAGGTGCGCATCAGGAAGCGGCATCTCGGACTTGAGGACCGCAGGCGGGCCTCGAAGAAGACGGGCTCCTAGCGCTTCGTGCGTGCCGTCCTGCGCCGGACGGCGGGATGGGGAAGAGCCACCTCACGCGGGCGCTCGAGGTGGCCGACGAGCATCCCGTACGACTTCTTGCCCATGAGCTCGGTGAGCTCATCGCGGAAGTAGACGTACGCAGGATTGTCACCCACGAAGGCATCGACGGACTCGGTGCACCACCAGGCGAACTCCTTGCCGCCCTCGCCCCAGTCCCTCCGCTTCCACTCGCGGAGGGTGGACACGACGTGGCCGTTGTCCTCCACGTGATCCTCGAGACGCACCGGCACCTGCCAGCACACATCGGGCTTCCAGTCCATCGGCCGTTCGCCGGCCTCCTCTGCCGCGATGTGGAAGGCGCAGCCCGTGCCGCCCGCGAACCCGGGGGGATTATGGAAGATGCACGCGCCGTTCACGGCGCGTGTCTTGGTCTGCCCATCGTCGTCCTTCTCGGTCCATCCGTTCCTGTCGGCCTCGGCATGGTTGGCCCAGTGCCGCGGCTCGAGGCGCTTCATGTGCTTGGTGACACTGGCGCGGTCCTCCCTGTCGAGGAAATGCGCCCCGAAACTGCAGCACCCCTGGCTGAGTTCCGGTGTCGGTGTCTCATGGATGCCGCAGCATCCCATCCCGAAGATGCATCGGTAGTTCGACAGGAAGAAGGTGGCATCCACGAGCCACGTGCGCTCCTCGTCGGGGTCCTCGAAGCTGATCCATTCGTGGGCAAGGTCGTCGTCAGGCACGGGAGGGAACGCTACTGCCTGCCACGGTGCCGGATGCGGTACCGCATGTGCTTGTTACGGTGTCGGGATGCCGAGTGACGGTCATCGTGAGAGGTGCGACGAGGTCGCCGCCGAACTGGAGCGCTTGTCCGAGAGACTCGGGGACATCTCCATGGCCCTGGTCCGTGACGCCATCGAGCAGGGCAGCGGACGACCAGAGGACGACAGGGTGCTGGCACAGGCCCGACGTTCCGTGGACAAGGCGGCCGACCTGCTGCGGAGGATCACCAGCCGTTGATGGCGTCGATCAGCGGAAGCAACGGGGCGTACCCGTGGCCCGTGTAGTCGAGGACGAGCCTCTGCTTGTCGATGAAGTCGTTGTCCCTCACCTCGGCCTCGAGAGGCGTCGAACGGGCGAGCGAGTCCTGCCCGAGCAGGTGCGAGAACCCGCTGCGGAGGCGGTCCACCTCCCCGTCGGGCAGTGCTCTCTCCATGCGCAGCACGAGACGTCCGTCCACGTGCCTGAGGGAGTGGTAGTTCGAGTAGAAGCGGCCGATGAAGGCGGCCGCGTCATCGACGCTCGTGGTGATGCGGTACAGGCCGGTGTCCTCGTGCGAGATGACCGAGTGGGAGAGGAGTGTGGGCATGAGTCCTGCCATGATCGGCTTCCAGAACGGCTTGTCCGGGGGGTCGAGGAACACGATCGGGGCAGGGACGGAGCGGCCCGTCTGGACGAGGGTGAGCAGTTCGAATGTCTCGTCGAGGGTGCCGAAGCCGCCCGGCATGCAGACGAACCCGTGTGACTCCTTCATCAACATGAGCTTGCGCGTGAAGAAATAGCGCATGCTCACGTGCTTGTCGTCGTCGGCGATGACGGGGTTTGCCGCAGTCTCGAACGGCAGCCTGATGGAGACACCGATCGACCGTTCGCGTCCCGCTCCGACCATACCGGCCTCCATCAACCCCGGACCTGCGCCGGTGACCACCATGAACCCACGGTCCGCAAGCCGCGAGGCCACCTCGACGCCGAGGTCGTAGATGGGTGTTCCCGCAGCGATGCGGGCCGAGCCGAACATCGTCACCTTCCGTGTGTCACGGTAGGGCGCGAACATCTCGAAGGCGTCCTCCATCTCGGACAACGCCGCTGCTGCAATCTTCACGTCGAGAGGAGATGCGTTGCCCCGCACGAGATCAGCGACGGATTCCACCAGCCGCAGCAACTGTCGCCTCTCCGCCGGCGATCTCGTGGTGCCAGCCAGGGCCGCGGACAGGGCGCCCAGAATCGTCTCGAGGTCGCGTCCGGCGGCCATCGTTCAGCCGCGTGCCTTGGCGGCGAGCGAACCGAGGAGATCCTCGAAGCTCGCGACGAACGACGCAAGCCCCTCGCGTTCGAGGGTGTCGGCGACGTCGACGGCGCTGATACCCAGGGCCTCGAGGCGTCGCCACAGCGACCGGGCACTCTCGGGATCAGCATCGATCGTGCGGGCGGGGGACCCGTGGTCGTCGAATGCCTCGAGTGTCTGGTCGGGGAGCGTGTTCACGGTGTCGGGGCCGATCAGGGAGTCCACGTACAAGGTGTCGGGATACGCGGGGTTCTTGGTCGAGGTGGAGGCCCACAACGGTCGTTGCACGGTGGCGCCCGAAACAGCCAGCGCTTCCCACGCCGGTCCGGAGAATGTCGCGCGGAAGGACTCATACGCGAGCACGGCCTGCGCGATTGCTGCCCGACCCCGCAGTTCGCCCGCGGAGGGGTCGGCATGCGCACCAAGACGCCTGTCCACCTCGGTGTCCACCCGGCTGATGAAGAAACTCGCGACCCCCGCAATCCCGTGCACGGGCAGACCGGCATCCACCCGGTCCTGCAGTCCGGCGATGTGGGCCCTCATCACCTCGTCGTAGCGCTGCAGACCGAAGATGAGCGTCACATTCACGTTCGTTCCCGCGGCCACTAGCTGTCGGATGGCGGGTAGACCCTCGCGCGTCGCCGGGACCTTGATCATCACATTCGGACGTTCGGCTGCATCCCGGAGCGCGAGTCCCGCGGACACCGTGCCCTCGGTGTCACGTGCGAGGCGCGGGTCCACCTCGACGCTCACGAAACCGTCCGTGCCGTCACTCGTCGAGTACAGGGGCGCGAAGACGTCGGCGGCCGCGCGGATGTCGGAGAGCACCAGCCTCCAGTAGGCGTCCTCGGGTGAGGCGCCGGCGGAGAGCAGCCCGTGGAACTCGGTGTCGTAGTCGTTGCTGCCCTGTATCGCCTTCTGGAAGATGGTCGGGTTGGACGTGAGACCGCGCACCCCGCGACTCACGAGCGAATCGAGATGGCCCGACGTGAGATAACCGCGTTGCAGGTTGTCGAGCCACGGGCTCTGGCCCTGCTCCCGGTGGAGCCTCAGCAGTCGGCCCGTCATGGTGTGGCGACACCGCGCACGGCGGCGGACACCGTCTCGACGTTCATCCCGAGCTCCTCGAGGACGCGGCCACCCGGGGCACTCGCCCCGAAGCGGTCGATCCCGACCGAGACATCGGCCCACCGTTCCCAGCCGAACGTGGTGCCCGCCTCGACGCTGACCACGGGAAGACCCGGAGGCAGCACCTCATCGCGCAGTGACTTCGGCTGTGCGGCGAAGATGTCCCACGAGGGCATGGACACCACGCTGACGGGGAGCCCCTCGGTCTCGAGTTTCTCGGCCGCCTTGACGGCGAGTCCCACTTCGCTGCCGGTCGCCACGATCACCGCACGTGCGCCGGTTCGCTCCCTGATGGTGGCTGCACCGGTGGTCACCGCGGATCCGTCAGTCACGCTGTCGACGTTCTGTCGCGACAAGACCAGCACGGTCGGCCCCTCTGATTCGACTGCGGTTCTCCACGCCGCGACGGTCTCGTTCGGGTCCGCCGGACGGATGATGCGCAGACCCGGCATCGCCCGCAACGAAGCCAGTTGCTCCACCGGCTGGTGCGTGGGCCCGTCCTCGCCGACACCGACCGAGTCATGGCTGAAGACAAAGACGCACTTGGCCCTGGAGAGCGCGGCGAGCCGAATCGCGGGTCGCATGTAGTCCGCAAAGACGAAGAACGTCCCCCCCACGGGGAGGACGCCGCCATGGAGGGCCATCCCGACGAGTGCGGCGCCCATCGCGTGTTCACGGATCCCGTAATACACCTGCCGTCCGGACGGGTTGTGCCGCGTGAACGGGTTCTTCCCGTCGATCTTCGCGCCCGTGTTGCCGGTGAGGTCGGCGGCACCGCTCAGCACCCATGGAAGGACGTCCTTGCTTGCCTCGAGCGCCTTCTGGAAGGCCTGCCTCGTGGCCAGACTGGTGTCGCTGTCGAATCGGGGGAGGATGTCCTCCCATCCGGGCGGTGGTACGGCTCGGGGAGCGCCCGCGCTGTCGCCCCCGCGCGTACCTGCGCGGACCTCGGCGGCGCGCGCACGCACGTGCGTTCGGTACTCCTGCACGATCTCGTCGGGCGCCCAGAAGGGCGTATCGGGTATGCCCATGACCGACTTGGTCGTGCTGACGTGTGACTCCGTGAACGGGTTTCCGTGGGCCTCGTGCGAGTCGGTGAGGTCGGGGGACGGATGACCGATGTGGGTCCGCAACCGCACGAGGGTGGGGCTGCCGGTGTTGGTCGCCGCACGGATCAGGACCTGCTCGATGGCATCGAGATCGTCCCCGGGTTCACCGCCGTCGATGACGTTCCAACCGTACGATCGGAAGCGCATCATCACGTCGTCCGAGCACGAGAGGTCCGTGCCGCCGTCGATGGTGATTTCGTTGTCGTCGAACACACACACGAGCCGGTCGAGGCCGAGGTGGCCTGCAAGAGAGGCTGCCTCGTGGCTGATGCCCTCCATCAGGCACCCGTCACCGGCGATTACCCAAGTGCGGTGGCTGACGGCATCACCGTGCACCGCACGCAAGTGCGCCTCGGCGATCGCCATGCCGACGGCATTCGCAAAACCCTGACCGAGGGGACCCGTGGTCACCTCTACACCCGCGGTGTGGCCGGCTTCCGGGTGCCCGGGGGTCGCCGAACCCCACTGACGGAAGTTGCGGATGTCGTCCATGGTGAGGCCGAACCCGGCGAGGTGGAGCATCGCGTACTGGAGAATTGAGGCATGGCCGCCCGAGAGTATGAAGCGGTCGCGGTCGAACCACGTTGGCTCGTCGGGGTCGAATCTCATCAACCTGCTGTAGAGCACGTGGGCAAGCGGTGCGAGGGCCATTGCGGTTCCCTGGTGGCCGCTCCTCGCGGCCAGTGGTGCGTCCATGGCCAGTCCACGGATGATGGCCACGGCCATCCTGTCGGTGTCAGCAGAGAGTCGTGAGGCCACGTGTCGACTGTAATCCGCGCCACGCCGCGGCCACGTGTAGGTCCGGGTCGAGGGCGACAAGGGACACCTCGTGTCCCACCGTGGCCCCAAGTGACGCGTCGTGTCCGATCACCCGTCCGGGGATGGTGGTGGCTGCGCGCAACGTGGACCCGAGGTCGGTTCCGCAGTGCAACACAGCGTTGCGGACACAGTCCGCCATGCATGCACCCGACCCGGCGAGCGTTCCGTCAGGGAGCCGCGGCGCACCGTCTCGCACCGTCACACCCCGCGATCGGGACCGCTCCTCCTTCCATGCGACCGAGTCGGACACGAGGCACACACGGTCGGCCGCAGCAGCGAACGCGAGCGTGACGATGTCGGGTGACACGTGCACGAGGTCCGCGATGAGCCCGATGGAGACCCGTCGGTCGACGAGTGCGCGCAGGGCCATCGCAAAGCCGCGGTGCTGCACGCCCGACATCGCGTTGAAGAGATGGGTCACCATCGATGCACCGGCTGACACGGCTCGGTCCCACGCGTCCTCGTCCGGCGAGGTGTGCCCCAACGACACTGCGACACCGAGCGATCTCAGGTCGGCAATGAGGGACGGGGATTTCGGGTGCTCCGCACCCACCGTCATGAGGCGCAATGCGGAACCTCCGCCGTCCGCCATCTCTGTCGCCCGCACCAACTGTGCCGCCCATTCGCTGTCCGGTTCGGCAACCCGGGAGGTGTCGTGGGCGCCGTGGCGCGACCCGAGGAAGGGGCCCTCCATGTGGATGCCGAGGCAGCCCAGCGAACCGTCCATCAGCCCGCCGACCGCAGCCGACCGGCTGAGCAGGCGATCCTTGGTGTCGGTCACGACGGTTGCGAGCCAGTGCGTCGTGCCTCGCTCGAGAAGAAGGGCATCGAGACGCGCGACGCGGAGCAGGTCGAGGTCGGCACAACTGATGTCGTCGAAACCGTTCATCTGCAGATCGATGAACCCGGGGGAGACGATCTCGTGGTCCCAGCTTCCGTCGTACGGTTCCACCGAACACAGCACTCCGTCGACCACCGTGAACCTGTGCCCTCCCCTCAGCTCATGGCCGTCGAAGAACCGGCGGGCCGAGAACGTGTGGGTGATGCTGTCGGGCACGGTGCGAACCGTACCGAACGATCAGGCTGCGCGCGCGCCCGTCCTCGGGGCAAGCTTGACGTCGGAGAACCGCAGCTTCACAAGACGGCAGGCCGACAGCACCCTGATGACCCACCAACCCGGGTCGATCTCGGTGCGGCGGTGCGAGAGCCGCGGCGAGGACGGTGCCGCGTGGTGGTTGTTGTGCAGCCCCTCGCCCATGGTGCAGAAAGCCAGCCACTGGAGGTTCGTTGCCTGGTTTGCGTACGGCCTCTTCCCGAAATGGTGACCCATCGCGTTGACCGCCGCGGATCCGGCGAGGTACGCGTTCGCATGGATGAACGCCGCGAGAAAACCCGCAAGTGGCCCCATCACCACCATGAGGAACGCAATGCCGAGAACCAGTCCGATGTAGGAACGGTTGAAGATCGCGCGGTCCCACGCATCATCCTTGATGTCCCGGGTGTACTTGTCGAGCAGGCCCGGGTCACGCAGTGCGGCCCGGTACAGGGCCACGTTCTTCATCTGCACGTGGCGCCAACCGAGAACGACGGGGGAGTGGGGGTCATCCTCCGTGTCGGTGTACGCATGATGCTTCCGGTGAACAGCCACCCACTCGCGCGACTTGATGCCCGTGGTGAGCCACAGAACCATCCGGAAGAACACGCTGAGCGGCTTGGTCACCGTCATCGCGCGGTGGCTGAGGGCCCGGTGCAGGAACACCGTGGTCGCAATGTTGGCCAGAACTGTGACGGCGAGGCCGACGATGGTCGAGGTGAGCAGGAGACCGAGGAAGTCCGACATGACCCCACCCTAACGCACTACCTACTGGTAGGTAGGCACTTTGCGTGGAGTCGCTAGGTTTCCCCCGTGGCCGAAATCGACCCCTCCGGGCTTCGCAGCACCAGGGACATGGTGCTGGATGAGGCGGTGCGCTGTTTTGCGGAGAAGGGCTACGACGGAACGTCCCTGAATGACATCGCCGCAGGTGTGGGCATCCGGAGGCCGAGCCTGCTGCACCACTTCGGGTCGAAAGAGACCCTCTACGGCGAGATCTTCGAACGAATTCTTTCGGACTGGTTGGAGAGGGTCGGAACCGCTGTCGCGATCGAGGCCACCGGGTGGGACAGGGTGGAGTTGGTTCTCAGGGCAGGTTTCGCGCTGTTCGAGGACAATCCCGATTACGTGCGGTTGATGAGGCGCGAGGCTCTCGACGGCGGGGCACACCTGGGTATCGATCTGGCCTCGGTGCTGCGACCGTTGTTCGATTCGGCCGCCGAGTACCTCGGGGGTCAGATGGATGCGGGCGCGCTCCGTCGTCTCGACCCCCGCCATCTCCTGATCACCGGGTACGGGGCCATCCTCACGTATTTCTCCGATGCTCCCTTCGTGAACGGCCTCATCGACGACGAGGCACTGACGCCGGCCAACATCAGGGCACATGCGGACGAGGTGATCGCGTTCTTCCGCGCTGCTCTGGTGGGCAACGGGTGAATCTCGGGCCGGTGGTGCACCCAAGTAGCGTTGCGACGTGAGCGGAAGCGGAAACACCCTGTCCGAGAAGGACTCCAAGGAGATTCTCTCCTCCTGCGGGGTTCCCTTTGCCGGCGAGAGGGTGGTTGCGGACCCCGCCTCGGCGGGCACCGCCGCGTCCGACCTGGGATTCCCCGTGGTCGTCAAGCTGGGCGGCGACAACATCGCCCACAAGACCGAGCGCGGACTTGTCCGCTTGGGTCTGACATCCGTGAAGGACGTCGAGGATGCGGCCCGCGAACTTCTCAGTCGCGCTCGGCCGGAGGACGGCGAGGTACACCTCCTCGTGGCCGAGATGGTGAGGGGCGCACGGGAGTTGATCGCCGGTCTGTTCTGTGACCCCCAGTTCGGCCCGACCGTCATGGTGGGTGTCGGCGGTGTGCTCGCCGAGGCCGTCGGCGATGCCGTGTTCAGGCCGGTACCGGTCGACCATGGCGGGGCGCTGCGGATGCTCGATGACCTGCGGACCCAGAAACTGCTCGGCGCCTTCCGGGGGGAGGACGCCGTTGATCGGTCCGCGGTGGCTGATGTGCTGGTGGCGTTGTCACAACTGGCGGCAGACCGTCCGGACATCGTGTCGGTCGACGTGAATCCGCTGATTGTTCGACCTGATGGTTCGGTGGTAGCCGTCGACGCGCTGGTGGAGCACGGGATCCGGCCGGCTCTCGCCTCTGCCTCCAGGCGTTACGACGACGCACGTTTCCGTGCACTCTTCGAGCCGCGCGGAGTCCTCGTCACCGGCGCCTCGACCCATCCGGGCAAGTTCGGCTTCGTCTCGTTGCACAACATTCTCGCGAACGGGTACGCCGGCGCGGTGCACGGAACCAACCTGAGCGGCGAGGAGGTGCTGGGGGTGCGCACGGTCGCTGACATCGACCAGCTGCCCGACGGTGAGGTCGACCTCGTGTTCGTCTGCACCCCGGCGTCCGCCAACCCCGACCTGCTGCGGGCATGCGCGCGCAAGGGGATCCGCGCGGCGTTCCTCACGTCCGCAGGGTACGGGGAGGCTGGCGAGGAGGGCCGACTTCTGGAGGCCGAGCTGATCGCTCTCGCGGATGAACTCGGCATTCTTCTCGCAGGCCCGAACGGCCAGGGCGTGGTCTCCACACCCGCTTCGCTGTGCGCGCAGATTGTCGCGCCGTATCCGCCCCGAGGTTCCATCGCGGTGGCGAGCCAGAGCGGCAACTTCGTGTCGAGTTTCATGAACTATGCGCGCCAGACCGGCGTCGGCATCAGTCGCGCGGTGTCCGCAGGGAATGCGGCCGCGCTCGGGGTGGCGGACCTCGTCGAGTGGTACGGGTCCGACGACGAGAGCACCGTGTCGCTCGCATACGTGGAGGGAATCGCGAACGGCCGGGACCTGATGGACCGACTCGGAGCCGTGGCCGCGCGCAAGCCGGTGGTCGTGGTCAAGGGCGGGGCGACAGAGGGGGGTGCGCGGGCGGCCGCCAGCCACACGGGCGCGCTCGCCGCGAACGATGCTGTGTTCGAAGGGGAGTGCCGCCACCACGGAATCACACGGGCAGCCACCGTCGAGGAGGCGTTCGAGGCGGCCGCAACCTTCGCCACCCAGCCACTTCCCGCAGGCCCGAATGTGGTCGTGCTCACCACGGCAGGCGGATGGGGAGTGGTCACCGCCGACGCCATCACCCGCGACGGTCAGCTCAGGCTCGCTCCGCTCGCAGATGACCTGTGCGCAGAGATCGACACGAAACTGCCGCCGCGCTGGAGCCGTAACAACCCTGTCGACTGCGCCGGCGGCGAGACCCGTGACACCATCCCGGAGGTGATGGGGATCATTGCGCGACATCCCTCCGTCGACGCCGTCGTGTACCTCGGCATCGGAATCCAGGCGAACCAGGCGCGGATGATGCGCGAGGGTCGTTTCCATCCGGACCACGGTCTGGGTCGCATCGTCGAGTATCACGAGCGACAGGACGCGCGGTTTGCAGCGGCCGCGGCGGCACTGAGTGTCGAGACCGGCAAGCCCGTGCTCGTCGCCACCGAACTGGCGGTGGCCGACCCGTCGAACGCGGGACCGGCGGCGGTCCGCGAGTCAGGCCGTCTCTGTTACCCGTCGGGAAACAGGGCAGTGGTCGCGCTCGGTCACCTGTATCGATACGCGAGGTTCGTCGGTGCGGCCACGCGCTGACGGGCGCCGCCGCTCGGACAACCCACTGCGGCTCGTTCTCATGGTCGGCTGTGCAGGGGCACTCCTGCTCGGTGGCTTGTGGACGTATCTCGACGGACTCGGGTCGCGTGCCCGGGCCCGCGAGCTCACCGCCGCGACGGCACCTCCGCGGCGACCGGTTCTCTCGGTGCGCCGTACGCCCGACGTGCTGTCCCTCGTCACCAGGTCGTCGCGGGTGACGTCGCGCATCAGCACTGCCGTGTCGGCACTGCCCAAGGGGTCGTGTCTCACTGTGACGTGGCTCGGCTCGAGTGTGGCGAGTGTCAGACCGGACGAGCAGTTCGTGCCGGGAAGCGTCATGAAGATCGTCACCGCCGCCGCGGCCATCGAGGTTCTCGGCCCGGACCACACGTTCGGCACCGCCGTCAGGCTGACGCGGAACCCCGACGGCACACCGGCCGACCTGTTCCTCGTGGGTGGCGGGGATCCGGTCGTCACCCGGGACGAGTACGTGAACACTGAGAAGTACCAGACCTTCAACAACACGAGGCTCGAGGCGATTGCCGACCGCATCGTCGCGGCCGGGGTCACGGGTGTCAGTGGACGCGTCGTCGGTGTGGACACCCTGTTCGATGCCGAGAGGTACGTGGCGGACTGGCCCGATTCCTTCCACGGGACCGAGGCCGGCCCGCTCGGCGCCCTCATGGTGAACGATGCTGCTGTGGTGGGCCAACCCACCAAGCCCGATGATCCCGCGCTCGCCGCAGCCCAGGAGCTCGTGACGTTGCTGGCGGCACGCGGGGTTGCGGTGACGGCAGGAGCAGCCCATGACGTCCTGCCCGAGGGCACCGAGGAACTGCTCGTGCAACAGTCGGCGCCGCTGCTCGACATAGTCGAGGAGATGCTGGTGAACAGTGACAACAACACCGCGGAGATCCTGCTCAAACACGTCGGTCTCGCCCGCCACGGGGTTGGTTCCACCGCCAACGGAGTTGCGGCGGTGTCCGAGATGCTCGGCGAGTGGGGCGTGAAGGAAGGGGCCGTCGTTGCGGACGGATCGGGGTTGTCGTCCGCAAACAGGCTGACGTGCTCGGCTGTCATGCGCATTCTCGACCAGCGTGCACAGGTCATGCCGGCGCTCCTGGCGGTCGCAGGCCGCACCGGGACGCTGCGGGACCTCCTCGAGGACACGCCGGCGGAGGGGTTGCTGGTTGGCAAGACGGGGACACTGTCGGGTGTGAAGGCCCTCGCGGGATACGTCCCGACCGAGGGTGAAGTGCCGCTCGAGTTCGTCCTCCTCATGAACGCACCGGGCATTGACAACAGGTCGTCGTACCGGCCTGTGTGGTCGCGTCTTGCCGACGCAATCGGGCGGGCTTCGCCTGATCCACGTCCGACCGAACTTGCCCCGTGAGTGCCGTCTTCCCGCTCACGCAGGCCTTCCTGCCGGGCGACGCGGTGGTGCTGCGCGTTTTCGAACCGCGTTACCTCGCGATGGTCGATCATCTCGGCCGCACCGGCGGTTCCACCTTCACCACGGTGCTCATCGAGCGCGGGCCGGAGGTGGGTGGAGGGGACCGTCGCTTCCCGTTCGGAGTCGAGGTGCACCTCGACATCGTGTCGGAGTCGTCCGGCACGCTGTCGGTGTCCGGTACCGCGACGCACGTCGTCGAGGTGACGAAGTGGCTGGATGATGATCCGTGGCCACGCGGTCTCACCCGGGTGGTTCCCACGTCCCCGTCCGGGGCTGGCGTGCTGCGGGACGTCGCATCCGCACTCACGGTTCTCGCCCAGACCGTCCGCAGTCTGCTGGAGCGCCACGGCGTCGACATCTCCACGGCACCCGGGCCGGTGCTCTCGTCGCTGTCCACCGTCGCCGGCGGTCGCTGGTACGGGACGGAACCGACCGTGCGGGACGTGGAGGTGGCTCTCTGGTCGGTGGCAAGGGCCGTGCCCTGTGGACCCCTGGACAGGTATTCGCTTCTCGTGCCGGGAGAGCTCAGGGCCCGCGTGGGCATTCTGCGCCGAATCGTGGAGCACACCGACGAGGTACTGGCGTTCGGCCGGGACTCGCGGCGGTAGTCGTCACACACCGGTGCCTGCGTAGGCTGACGGGATGAGCACACCGGCCGACCGTTCGATGTCGCCGACCGAGCGGGTTGGCGATCTCGTCGAGTCCGTCAGGGCGTACGCCGTGCAGGAGACCGTCGGGCCCGCGCGGGGTGCGGCGCGGTGGCTGGCGTACGGGTCGCTGGGCGCGCTCTTTCTCGGGATCGGTATCGTGCTCCTCGCACTCGGCACGCTCCGGATGGTCCAGGACCTCGGTGGCACGGCCATGTCGGGCGGATGGTCGTTCGTGCCGCACCTGTCCTCCGCAGCCGTGCTCGCCGTCCTGTCCTCCGTCGCCCTCCGCCGGGTGGGCCGGACAACCCTGGGGAGGAAGCCATGAGCGAAGAGGGGCGAATCAGTCGGGATGAGCTGGAGAACAAGTTCCGCGCGCTCCAGGCCGACATCCAGGGACGTGCAGAGGACAAGCGGCAGTCGATCATCACCGTCGGATCGGCGGTGGCGGCAGCCGTGGTCATCCTGGCCTACCTTCTCGGGCGACGTTCGGGACGGCGCAAGGCCGGACGTGTCGAGTTCCGTCGCTACTGATGCGCCCGCTCCTGCGGTTCGTCGTGCGACGGGTGTGGCGTGCACTCGGCCGTCGTTACAGGTTCGTGTCCCGACTGATGCTGCTTCTCGGAGCGGCGAGATTCCTGCGTGACAGACCTCTGTCACGGGTCAGGGTGCGGGTGAACCCGGGCGAGACACTCGTCGTGGGGTTCGAGGACGGGGCGCGTCGTGGCTGACGTGTTCTCTGACGGCGAGAAGGCACTCTTTCTCGACTCAAAGAAGCGGCGGTACCTGGTGACGCTCTCCGGGACGGGGGAGTTCCACAGTCATGCGGGATTCGTCGCGCATTCCGCGGTGATCGGTCAGGAACCGGGTTGCGAGGTGGAGTCCACGAAAGGTGCGCGCTACATGGTGCTGCGGCCCACCCTCGAGGACTTCGTGATCGAGATGCCGCGGGGAGCACAGGTGATCTACCCGAAGGACCTCGCCCCGATGTGCATGCTCGGTGACATCCACCCCGGTGTGCGCGTGTACGAGACGGGCATCGGCTCGGGAGCACTCTCCATGACGATGCTGCGATGGGGTGCCAGCATCACCGGCGTCGAGTTGCGCGAGGACTTCCTCAACAGGGCGAGGACGAATGTGTCCTCGTTCCTCGGCGCGGGCGCCCTCGAGCGCTACTCGGTGTCAGTGGGTGACTCGTACGCTGGCCCGCCCGAGGGCTCGTTCGACAGGGTCATGCTCGACCTGCCCGAACCGTGGAACGTGGTGCCGCACGCCGAGCAGGTGCTGGTGCGCGGGGGTCTTCTCGTTGCCTACACGCCGTCCATCACGCAGGCCGTGCAGGTGCGCGACATGCTCGGGCGGAGGTGGGCTGATCAGCGCACGCTCGAGGTGCTGCACCGCACCTGGCACATCGAGGGCATGTCGGTCCGTCCCGACCACAGGATGGTGGCGCACACGGCGTTTCTCACCGTGGCGCGTTACGTCGGCTGATCAGGGCTCGATGAAGATGCACTCGCCGGGGCACTCCTCGGCGGACTCGATGACCGCCTCGAGCTGGCTCTCCGGGAAGTTCGCGAGACCCTCGGCACCCTGCTTGTTGCCCTTTGCCTCTGCGTAGACGGTGGAGCCTTCCTTCACATAGGCAAGGCCATCATCGAGGAGCGTGAACACGTCGGGGGCGATTTCCTCGCAGAGGCCATCACCTGTGCACAGGTCCTGGTCGATCCACACCTTCATTGGAGGTCCCTTCGTTGGTTCGGCGCCGTGAGTCCCGGCGGGGGCTCGCGCCATGTTACACACCGACCCCGTCCGGCGGACGGTGCGCCGCGGCCGACCGAGGCAATAGCCTGCCGATGTGACCGATGGCCAGCAGCGGAGCGTTCAGTCGGAGAACGAACAGCTGCGGTCGCGCAACGAGCGTCTGGCGGACGCCCTCCGGGATGCGAGAGCACAACTCGAGAGTCTCCGTCGCGAGGTCGACAGGCTGGCCGCCCCGCCGTCGGGGTACGGCACGCTCGTCGAGACGAACGACGACGGGACGGTCGACGTTCTCGTCTCCGGCAGGAAGATGCGGGTGAACGTCGCCCCGGGCGTTGCCGCCGATGCGCTGCTGCGCGGTTGCGAGGTCGTCCTGAACGACGCGATGAACGTGGTGCTCGTGCGTGCGCCGGAGTCGAACGGGGAGGTCGGCTCGATCGTGGAGGTGCTGGAGGACGGTGTGCGCGTCATGGTGTCCTGCCGCAACGACGACCGACGCGTGATGACCCTGTCCGACGGTCTGCGGGGAAGCCTGATCCGACCGGGCGACACCTACCTGTATGACCCGCGCAGCAGCGTTCTGCTCGAGCGGCTTGCCCAGCCGGAGGTGGAGGACCTCCTGCTCGAGGAGGTGCCCGACGTCAGTTACGACGACATCGGTGGACTTGACGACCAGATAGAGCAGATCGCCGACGCCGTGGAACTCCCGTTCCTCCACCCCGAGCTGTTCGCGGACTACCGCCTGCCCGCACCGAAGGGCATCCTCCTGTACGGACCTCCCGGTTGCGGCAAGACAATGATCGCAAAGGCGGTGGCCAACAGCCTCGCGAAGAAGGTCGCCCAGCGAACGGGTGCTGACAAGGGCCGCAGTTACTTCATCAACATCAAGGGCCCTGAGCTGCTGAACAAGTACGTGGGCGAGACCGAGCGTCACATCCGTCTCGTGTTCCAGCGGGCGAGGGAGAAGAGCCTCGAGGGCTGGCCCGTGATCGTGTTCTTCGACGAGATGGACAGCATGTTCAGGGCCCGCGGGACCGGCATCTCCTCGGACATGGAGTCCACCATCGTCCCGCAGCTGCTCGCCGAACTTGACGGCGTGGAGGGTCTCTCGAACGTGATGGTGATCGGTGCGACGAACCGCGAGGACCTGATCGACCCCGCAATCCTCCGCCCGGGACGACTCGACGTCATGATCAAGGTGGAGGGGCCCGACCACCGGGCCGCTCCACCTTGATC
>JBJTFB010000214.1:0-6057 GCA_046093205.1 Acidimicrobiales bacterium | reverse complement strand
GGTCAGCGGCATGGGCACGGTGGTGCGGGCAGCATGGCCGCCGTTCGTGTCGATCGTGTGCAGCTCACCGGTGGTGGCACTCGTGGCTGCGCACGACAACGGCGACAACATGCCCGCGGCGATGGTGCGCACCGCACTCGGTGTGGGGGTGCTGTGCTTCCTCACCGCGGGGTGGGTGCGCCAGCGCGATGCGATCCGCATGTGGTTCCGCAATGCCCAGAAGAACGCGCAGAACAGCACATCAAACCCGGCACCCTCGGGAGGCAACACCTGAACCCCGCACTCCTCACGGAGGGCATCGCCAAGAACTACGGCGATGCCCCCGCGCTCGCACCGGTCGACCTGCGCGTGGAGCGCGGTGAACGCGTTGCTCTCATCGGCCACAACGGCAGCGGTAAGACAACGCTGCTGCGCATCCTCGCCGGCCTGCTCGACCCCTCGGAGGGTTCTGCCACGGTGTGCGGGCACGATGTGGGCTCGCTCGGCGCGCGCGCCGCGCTCAGTTACGTTGCCGACCAGCCCACGTTCTATGACGACCTCTCGGTGTGGGAGCACATGGAGTACGTCGCGCGCCTGCACGGTGTCGTCGAGTGGGAACAGAACGCCGCCGACCTGCTCGGTCACCTCGGTCTGTACGACCGCGCCGACGGTCTGCCGCACCGCTTCAGCCGTGGCCTGCGCCAGAAGACCGCGCTCGCCCTCGGGTTCGTGCGCCCGTTCGACCTGTTGCTGGTGGACGAGCCGTTCGTGGGTCTCGACTCCGCCGGCAAGGAGGCCCTTCTCGAGCTGCTCGCCCGCGCCAGCAGTGACGGTGCCACCGTGGTGGTGGCCACCCACGAACTCTCCTTCGTGCACACGGTGGGCCGCATCGTGGCCCTGCGCGACGGCGCACTGGTGCACGACGGAACCACCGCCGGGGTCGACGTGGACCGTCTGGTGCGCACGGAGGACCCCGCAGGAGAGCACGACGGCGAGCGCCAGTAGGGTTGGGGCCATGTACACCTACGACGTCGTCTCCGAGTCCGTGAAGAACCCCCACGAACTGGCGGCCGAGCTCTCGCGACGCAGCCGGGCCGGGTGGGAACTGGTGCAGATCATCCACGACGGTGACCACTGGGTGCATGCGTTCATGCGTCATCACGGTGATGTGGCGGTGGCCGCGTACCCCACGGCTTCGGCATCGGTCGGCTCGCCCGAGGCCGATGCCCCGCGTGCGCAGCAGCCCGCCGCCGCACCCCAGACCGCGCAGGCCGCCCCCGCCCAGGCATCGGCGTCGGCCGGCCCGTCGGGCGCGGTGCCGAACGTTCCCGCCAACTGGTACAAGGACCCTTCGGGTCGCTTCGAGATGCGCTACTGGAACGGCACGCAGTGGACCGAGCACGTGGCCACCGCGGGCAAGCAGTCCATCGACCCGCCGAAGAAGTAGGCGGCGCCACAGGCGCGGCACTCCCCCATGCAGGCCATCTCCATCGGCCACGCGGGCATCCTCGTCCGCACACGCGGCATCACGATCGTGTGCGACCCGTGGTTCGTGCCGGCGTTTCACGGCAGCTGGTTCGTGTTCCCGCGCAACGACCAACTGCCCGACGACATCATGCACGATGTCTGCAACCCCGACTTCCTCTATGTGTCGCACCTGCACGCAGACCACTTCGACATCCCCTTCCTGCGCGAGCGCATGAACAAGGACACCACGGTGATCCTCCCCGGGTTCCCCACACGCGAGATGGAGCGCTCGTGGAACAAGCTGGGTTTCCGCAGGTTCGTGCGCACCACCGACGGTGTGGAGACCGAGATTGCCGATGGTGTGCGCGTGGCGGTGCACCTCGAGACCTCCATCACCGACGGCCCCGGCGGTGACTCCGCGCTCGTGGTGAGCGACGGCACGGCCCGGCTCGTGAACCAGAACGACTGCCGCACGAACGACCTCGCCGCGCTGCGCGCGCACGGCCCGGTGGACCTGCACTGGCTGCAGTTCAGCGGCGCCATCTGGTACCCGATGGTGTACGAGATGGACGAGGCCCGCAAGAAGCAACTGTGCGAGGAGAAGGTGGAGAGCCAGTTCGCGCGCGCCATCCGCTACGTGGAGTCGGTCGATGCCACCACGGTGGTGCCGAGCGCCGGCCCCCCGTGCTTTCTCGATGAGGATCTGTGGGGTCTCAACATGATCACGGGTGAGGAGACGAGCATCTTCCCCGACCAGCGCGAGTTCATCAGCCGCCTGTCAGCGACGGGCCGCGACAACGTGGCGATGACCATCCCCGGCACCTCGTTCACCGTGGTGGACGGGGCCGTGGTGGTGGAGCAGCCCCTGCCGGGCGACGGCGTGAGCGAACTGTTCGCGCGAAAGGAAGCCTACCTGCGCGAGTACCAGGCCGACTGGGCCCCGTGGTTGGCGAACCTGAAGGCCGGCTGGGCGGGCCGGCGCACCGACCTGGTCGACACACTCAAGCTCTGGTTCGAGCCGCTCATGGCGATGGCCCCGAACGTGTGCGACGGCATCGGCGCGGGGTGCCTCATCATCGCCGACGATGCGTTGGTGTATCTCGACTTCCCGAATAGGCGCGTGGAGGCCTACCGCGGCAACGTGCCCACCGGCAGCCAGCAGTACTCGTTCCGTTTCCGCATCCCGCGTGACCTGCTGGAACAGGTGGTGGCCGAGCGCGCGGTCGACTGGTCGAACTCGCTGTTCCTCTCGGCGCGGTTCACCGCGTGGCGCGAGGGTGAGTACAACGAGTACCTCTACAACTTCCTGAAGTCACTGTCGGTGGAGCGCATGGCGCGCACCGAGTCAGAAGCATCGCTGAAGCGCAACGGTGTGCAGTCGGAGGAGGCCGATGTGGAGGTCGGCGGGCACGTGGTGCAGCGCCGGTGCCCGCACCGCAATGCCGATCTCTCGGTGTTCGGTGAGGTCGATGGCGAGGACCTCGTGTGCACGCTGCACGGGTGGCGTTTCTCCCTGGAAGATGGCAAGTGCCGCAACGCGGATGGTCATGCCATCCGCATCCGCAAACGCTCCTGAGCCGACACCGCCCTTCTGTGTGCCCGGCAGCTCACGATTTCCGTTTCCCCACCGACTCGCACACTTTCTCGTGACGAGCTCGGCCAGGTCCGTGGACCTGCGCACTGCCGAAGCGTGTGGCGGTACTGCGGTGCCGCCACACGACCGGCCTCTCCCACATGAGGGGCGGTGCCTTGATGGTGTAATGGCAGCACGTTGGACTCGTCATCCCAAAGGTGCCGGTTCGATTCCGGCTCTTGGCTCCGCAAAACGAACGGTGAACCTGGTGCTCGTGCCGGTTCTCGCCCGCATTGACGACGCGGGGACGCACCTTGTAGTCACGGCCGGCGGCACCCACCGCCGGCCGTGTTGCGTGCCCGTACACTTTTGCTCGACGAGTCCACCTGGGAGTACTCCCAGCGGTGCCTTTGGGACGAACGGGGCGGCGCAGCAGCGCTGCCCCGTTTGCCGTCACCGGCTCAGTCGACAACCAGCGGCAGTTCGCACCACACGGTGAGCGAGAACTTCTCGCCGCTCACCAGTTGTCGCGTGGCGTGCGGGTGCGTCACCAGGCTCGGCCACACGATCATGGTTCCCACGGGCATGTCGGCGTTCGTCCAGTTCTGCCGTGGAAACTCGAGCTCGGCTCCTTCGTAGTCATCGTTCAGCTTGATGCTGGCCGACACCTGCGCCACGTCGTGATGCAGCCGCAGTTCCTCCTGCTCGCCGAGCGCATAGCGGATCACGAACGCATCTCGCAGGCCGTGGTAATCCACGATGGGCCACCACTTGCGGATCTCCGGCCACATGCGCGCACCGATGTCGTTCTCGAACGCCTCGAACAGGCGTGGCGAGATCGCCGCCAGTGAGAGGTCATACGATCCCACCGGGTCATCGGCCTGGTGCTCGAAGCCACCCGCGGCCTGCGCCGCGCGGATCACCGTGGCGCAGAAGTCCGGCGTCCAGAACGGCAACGCGAGGATGTCGGGCGCCACCTCCACCGTCTCGCCGTGTGCGCGTGCCCCCTCGTAGCCGAGGATCGCCTCAAGGTTTCCCATAGGGGAACCATGCTTCCACCTCGGCCTCCAGCCGACGGCGAACCTCGTCGGGCCCGGTGCCTTGTGCGGCAAGATCGGCCAGCGTCACCGCCCCGTGCCGCTTGGCCAGGCGCTCACCGTCCGGCCCGTACACCAGCGGCACGTGCATGTACGCCGGCGTGGGCAGGCCGAGCAGGCGCTGCAGGGCCACTTGGGTGGGGGTGACCGCCAGCAGGTCGTCCCCGCGCACCACCTCGCTCACACCCTGGGCTGCGTCGTCCACCACCACGGCCACGTTGTAGGCGGGCACACCGTCATTGCGGCGCAGCACCACGTCGTCCACCGGGCCCGCCACATCGCCCGCCAGAGCGTCCCTGAAGGCGATTTCCGCGCCCGATAGCCCTGCTGCCTCCGCGTTCAGGCGCACCGCCCCGGGCCGCTCCAGGGCCCGTCTGGCGCGCTCTCGCGGGGTGAGGGAACGACACGTGCCGGGGTAGGCGGCCTGGGCGCCGTGGGGGGCCCGGGCGGCCTCTCGGATCTCCCGGCGCGTGCAGAAACACGGGTATGTGAGGCCCCGGGCAATCAGGCCGTCGATGGCCTCGTCGTACAGGTCGAAGCGGTCGCTCTGGAAAACGGGCGGTTCGTCGGGTTCGATGCCGATGGCGGCGAGGTCGGCGAGTTGTTGGGCCGCGATGTCACGCGACGAGGTGACACGGTCGAGATCCTCGAATCGCACGAGGAACCTGCCGGTGCCCGGGCCGTCGCGGTGTGCCGACATCCACGCCGCCAGCGCGGTGCGCAGGTTGCCGAGGTGCAGCTCGCCCGTGGGCGAGGGTGCAAACCGTCCCGTAATCACGGACATGATTGTGGCGTGGGTGAACGCCAACCAAACCGTCGTGAGCGCATGGAGGCAATCCTCGAGCGCGACGGGCCGTGGTGCGTGTGGTGCTCGGCCCCGCTCGACAACTCCCCCGGGGCCCTGAACCCACCGACCACGGAGCACATGGTGCCGCGCATCAAGGGCGGCCCGTCATGGGTGGAGAACGAGCTCGCCGCGTGCCGGCGCTGCAACGGTGAGCGCGGGCACCAGTCGCTCGCGGGGTTCCTCACCGACTGCCTGGGTCTCGGCCGCACCCCGCGCACCGATGTGATCATCGCCGCGCTCGAGGGTCTGCAGCAGCGCATCACCGAGCAGGGCGGCCAGCGCCGGGCCCGTCCCTACATCGCCAGCCAGCTGCGCCGTCTCCGGCGCATGTGAGCTAAAGCTCCTCGGCGAACCGGCGTGACAGCCGGGTGAACAGCGACCACCCGAGCACCATCGACACCACGGCAACCAGCGCGCACGCACCGAGGTTGTCCCACCCGGGGAACGAGTTGTCGTACATACTGCGGCGGAAACCCTGGGCGAACACCGCCATCGGGTTGTAGTCGAGAACGGCCTGCACCCAGCCGGGCACCTTCCCCTCGATCAGTGACGGCATGTACACGATCGGGGTGGCGAAGAACCACACCTGGCTGAAGATCTGCCACAGGTACCCGAGGTCGCGGAAGTACACGTTGCCGGCGGCAAGGGCGAGAGCGAGACCGCTCGCGAACAGCATGAGCAGCAGCATCTGCAGCAGCACCACGGGGATCCACGCGAAGAAGTAGCTGCCCGCCAGCACCAGCGCGACGGTGAGAAGACCCAGCTCGATGCCGAACTGCACGATGCCATGCAGCGAGTTCGCGAACACCAACACCTCACGCGGGAACGCAACCTTGCGCACCAGCGCCGCGTTCGCCACCAACGAGTTCATTCCCGTGTTGGTCACCAGCATCAGGAAGTTCCACGGCAGCAGCGCACACAGCAGGTACAGCGCGAACGCCTGCACCCCGCTGTCGGAACCCACCGGGGCATCGGCGCCGAAGAGATGACCGAACACGAACGAGTAGATGGCCACGGTGGCGAGCGGGTTGAGCATCGACCACGTCCACCCCAGCACCGACCTGCGGTACTTGGTGCGCAGCTCGCGCAGGGTG
>JBJTFB010000213.1:0-6362 GCA_046093205.1 Acidimicrobiales bacterium | reverse complement strand
GGGTGCAGAGTACGACGAGGATGCGGTTGGGACCGCGAAGTTCATCGAGTACGACCTGAAAGGAATCACCATCGTCGTCGTACTCTGCACCCTCCATGACGAACCAGTCGCCGACAATCTGTACTCCGAAATCAAGTGAATAGAAACGGCTCTCGAAGTCCCTCATGTCATCACTCATTGTTGAACCTCTCTTGTCTCAGTGGCTGTGCGTTGTGGAGGTACAGGGGGGGATCTCGCCGGAGAACATCGCCTCCACCGCACGCTCGAGGCGGGCAACAGCGTCCTGCGCACGGGGATCGGTGAGCTTCTGCCGGTAGATGCCGAGCAATGTGGTGTAGTTCCAGTGCTGGCACGAACCACCCGCGTTGAACTCTTTCTGGTTCCAGAAGGCCACGGCACCGAGTCGCCCGATGTCCCGTGCGGAATCCTCGGCATTGTCGATCTTGTCGCACAGGCTCACCAGCAGGGCGGCGTCGTTGTCGGGCGTCGCCGCCAGCCGCCCGTGGTAGCGAGCCTTGTGTGCCTTCCACTCCATCTTGTCCTTCCCGGGATGCGCCGTGTCGCCGGTCTCGGTGTCGGTGCAGGCGCGCACGATGCGGGCGACCTCGGCGGAGATCGCGTCCCGGAGGTGCTCGTCGGCGACGCCGGTGTCCTCGATGGCGTCGTGCAGCAGTGCAGCGCAGACCTGGTCCTCGTTGCCGCCGAACCCACGCACCATCCCGGCGACGTTCACCAGGTGGTTGATGTAGGGCTCCTCCGGTTTGCCCTTGCGGTGCTCCCCCGCATGTGCCCTGTCGGCAAGCGCGAATGCCGCCTCCAGCTTCGGACCCTTCACCCAACCCGGTGCCTCTGTCATCCTCCGTGCTCCCTTCGCAGGGGTTCCTGACCACCTGCACCCGCATCATGACAAAGGGGTGTGGCAGGGGGAAGAGGTTCAGCTCTCGGTGCCGCAGTTCTTGGTCATGAAGGACCGGAAGCGCTGCGAGGCCTTGGCGATGGCCTCGTCGTTGGCGATCTTGTTGAGGTCGTCGGCCACCTTCGGGACTGCTTTCATCTCGCCGAGGTTGTAGGAGTAGGAGGCGTAGATGCGGTCCATGGCCTGCATGCCCTCGTACATCTTCTTCACGTCGCTCTTCACGTCGAGCGGGGCGGCCTCCACGAGCAGTCGCGATGCCTCGATGATGGTGCCCCATGCCTCCTTCATGCGGGCGGGGTCGCTCATCGCGGTGGGGTCGTCACCGTGGGTGGACTTGCTCTGGGCGTCGAGCGATGCGGCCTGGAGACAGAACTCCACGTAATCAGGGTTCGGGCCGTCCGATGCGGTCCCCCCGGAACCCCCGCACGCCACCAGCAGTACGGAGGCCACGACGACGGCGGACAGGCTCTTCACGCCCGTGGACGGTACCACCGGCAACTCTGCACACACCCTTCAGGTAAGTTCCACAAGAAGTCGGTCCATCGGCGGGAATGCCCGTCCACCGGGCCGGACGGAGAGCGAGGAACACCATGGACAACAACCGGGACGAATACACCGGCGGTGACAGCAACAATCCGCACGACCCCCACGCGGAAGAGTTCGCCAGGCTGGCCGACATGATCGGTGGCAGCCTCGGGATTCTCGGCGACGCCCTCCTGAACAGGGTCGACGGCACCGAGCCGCACCGCTATGTCGACATCATCCGTCGTCTGCTCCTCGAGGTGGCCACGGACTACGAACCGCTCCACGAAGGGGTGATCAACCTGCGGATGCTCCTCGGCCGAGCACTGTGGCTGTCGGGTCTCGCTGAGGAGGCCGAGCCGATCCTCCGCGCGGCGATGGAGGACGCCGAGGCGGCCTCTGGGTGCACCACGCGTCTGTGGTTCTCGTGCGTGGGCAACCTCTCTCGGGCACTCGGCCGCATGGGCAGGGTGCAGGAGGCGCTCGTGCTCGCACGCGACCTCCACCGGCGCCGCACCGCCGAGTTCGGCAGGAACGACCCCGGCACATTGAACACGCTCGCGCACATTGCCGACCTGTGCATGCTCCTCGGTGACCACGAGGGTGCGGTGCGCGCGTACAGGGCCCAGCACCGCGGCCGTCGCAGGATCCTCGGCGCCGACAGCGTCGCGACGCGCCGAAGCGCGCACAACCTCGCACTCGCGACAGCCATGCGCGACCGTGATGTCACAGCGCTGGCGGCACTGGTGGAGGAGCTCGGCACGGTGGAGGGGGCCGACCATCCGTACGTCACCGAGCTGCGCGGGCACCTGGCCGGCCTGCTCGAGACGACCGGTGACGAGGCGGCCGCTCTCGCGGAGTGGGCCCGCATCGCACGCACCCACCTCGACACGGTCGGCGAGGTCGCCGAGCCGACGCTCGTGGCGATGATCCGCAGGCTGAGGCTTGAGGCACGCGCAGGCCGGCCGGGAGCAGAGCGCGAGCTCGCAGCAACGGGCCGTGCACTTGCGATGGTGGCCGGCAGGACGCATCTCGCCCTGCGTTACTGCACTCCCGACGCCTGACGGACTGGTTGCCGCGTCCTCAGCGGGACGACCACTCGTCCAGGGTCATGCGGTGCCACGACACGATGTCGTCCATCGAGTACCCGCCCCACGTGTACCCACCGGCGAGAGCGAACACCGCGGGAGTCGCGCCCACGAAGTCACGCACGAGCCGCTCGCGCTCCTGCACGTCGGCAACGCTGACACCCGCGTTGATCGGGTCCATTCCCGCGTTCACCACGATCAGGTCGAACCCGGGCAGCGATGCCGCATGCTCGAGTGCCTCGGTGATGCGCGCGACGTAGTCGGTGCTATGCGCCGGGAGCCGCAGGTGGTCGCCGTGTGCGGGGTACCTGTCGTAGGTGAACGAGGTCGACACATCGACCTGCGTGAAGCGACGGTCATGACCCAGCATCGAGAAGGTTCCGCCGCCGCAGTGGTCGTCGATGTCGAGGCAGAGCACACGCTCCACCCCGCGCCTGAACGCGGCCGTGCACGCCACCACGAGCCCGTTCACCGAGCAGTAGCCCATTCCGGACCCCCGCCGCGCATGGTGCAGACCCGACGACAGACTTCCTGCGGTCGTCGAATCCGCGAGCGCGGTGTCCACCGCCGCCACGAGCCCGGTGGAGTGCGCCACCGCTATGCCGAGGGTCTCCCCGGTCCATGCGAGACCGCTCGTCTCCGCGAGCTCGCGGGGATTCCCGGTCCGCAAGGCCCTGATGTACTGCTCGTCGTGGACGAGGGAGACGATCTCCTCGGTCTCCCCGCGGAACGCAACCGGGTCCGTCATCTCCACTCCCTGAACCGGGTCGGTTCCGAGCGACGCTGCGATGCGGCCCGCCTTCGCCACGGTGGGGAAACCGTCGGTGGACGAGACGTAATGTTCGTTGTAGTAAGTCTTCATCGTTGTTCCTTCCGGGGCCCGGGTGGCCCTCGCAGAGAACAGACGCAGTCCCCACGAGGTTTTTCAGGAGAGCGCGATGGCCAGCACAAGGAACGGGAACGACCACCGACGCGACGCCGAGGTGGTCAGGGTCGTGAAGCGTGTGGTGGCCGAGCGGGCCCGCAGGGGTCTCTTCGAGCGGGTCCACCGCGACGAACTGGTTACAGACGTCCTGGCCCGGGTGGTGCGCACCGTGAACAAACTCCCCGATGCCAACCTCGAGGCGGTGGCGCGGTGGCACGTGCGCAAGGCCGTCACCGACCTGTGGCGCACCAGGGTGATCAAGATCGAGCAGCAGAACATCGCCATCCAGCGTGTCGACATCCGGCCACCACGGAAGCGCTCCGCCCCCGTCTCGTTTCGTGACCCGGAATCGAGGGAAAGCGTTCTCGAGGAGAAACTCGTCCTGTTCCTCACCAGTTACTTCCTGTCGGAGGACGAGAAACAGGCGATGGCCCACACCTCGTTCATCGCCATCCAGCGGGAGCAGGCGCGGGTGCTGCGGCAGATCACGCGGGTCACGCTCGCGCTCCTGCAGCGCCCCGAGGATGCCGAAATGTTCCACCTGCGGTTCGTCGCAGCCGGGCACCAGCCGACACTGCAGCAACTCGCCGACAGGTCCGGGCTCTCGGTGGCGAGCGTCCACAACAGGCTCGAGGGCGGTCTCGAGCTCCTGCGGTTCGTGGCGGATCACTTCAGGATGCTCGACACGGGCATCCTCGAGAACCTCGCCGAGAGACTGGAGAACACCCCGCCGCGACCTCTCGCGCTGGAGGAGCTCGTGAGGGCAGCAACGAACTATGCACGGATGCAGGCCGAGCTCTCGACCGCACACGCGGAGGTTGCCACCAACATCGCGGAACACATGAAGTGGATCGGGGCGAACCTGCCACCCAGGCGCAAGGGCATGGCGTCCGTCCTGCGTGCCCTGGTGGACGGCGCCAGCCGCTACGTGCTCGACAAGGACGACGCCCAGCACGACATGTTTGCCGTGCGGGGCCTCCACGACGACCGGAAGGTCGCGCGCCAGGTGCGCCTAGCAATCAGGGACTGGATGAAGGAGTCGTCACTGACCTGACCGTCCCCTCACCGTTGGTGCGAGCGGGGGTCGTTGCGAATGCCCCACCCGGGGGATATGGTGAGAGGGCTCGGTTCCCGAGTTCTCCCTGGATCACGGCGCAGATTGCGTCCCGGGTCGAGATTCCAGGTGACTCACCGGATTCTTCGGTGCGTGCACACCCCCTAGACCCCACCCCGGACGGGTGGCCGGAAAGCAGGAAACAATGGCTGCAGATGCCCTCGAGAAGTCCGCTCTCGAATCCAAGGACAAGGACCAACTCATCGCGATCGCCGAGGCACTCGGCGTGAAGACCACGGCGCGCGCCTCCAAGGCCGCTCTGGTGGAGAAGATCCTCGAGAAGACCGGTGCCGGGTCAGCCCCCGCCGAGGTGCCCGCCGCTCGTCAGGACGACGACGAGCGCCAGTCGCGCAACAATCAGGGTGACCACAAGCCCGCCGCAGAAGATGATGCGGAGCCGAAGGTGTATCTCGGTGCCGACGGCGAGCCGTTGGCCGACTGGGAGATCGAGCTCGCCTCGCACGAGGGCCGTCTCGACGAGCTTCCGACGGCAGGCTCACAGTCCGGCCGGGGAAACCGCAACCAGGGCGAGCGCCGCCAGGGCGACCGCAACCAGGGCGAGCGGCGTCAGGGAAGTGACAGGCAGGGCGGCGACAGACAGGGCCAGCACAACCAGCAACGCGACTGGGACGGAGAGGGTGGCCGCAACGGCCGCAACCGTCGTCGTCGACGTGGCCGTGGCGGACGCGATGAGGGCCCGCAGGGCGACGACCGTTTCGGTGACGAGGGGGGCGACGAGCCCGTCAGCACCGAGCCGGTGCAGGTGGAGGGTTACCGCGACCTGCGCGACGAGGGCTACGGCTTTCTCCGTGTCGGCGGTTACCTGCCCACGCGACTGGATGCCTACATCCCGGTGAAACTCACCCGTCAGTACGGGCTGCGCAAAGGGGACCACGTCACCGGCCTCTCGCGGCCGGCGGGCCGCAACGAGAAGAACCCGGCGATGCTTGAGATCCACACCGTGAACGGCAAGGACCCTGAGAAGGCACGGCAGCGTCCGCGTTTCGAGGACCTCACGCCGCTCTTCCCCGATGCGAAGCTGCGCATGGAGAGCCCTTCCGACCCGCTGAACATGACGGCCCGCATCATCGATCTCGTGTCGCCGATCGGCAAGGGCCAGCGCGGTCTCATTGTGTCGCCACCGAAGGCAGGCAAGACCACCGTGATGAAGACCATCGCCCAGTCGATCGAGGTGAACAACCCTGAGGTGAAGCTGATCGTGCTGCTCATTGACGAGCGTCCCGAGGAGGTCACCGACATGAAGCGCACCGTGCGCGGAGAGGTGATCTCCAGCACGTTCGACAGACCGAGCGACGAGCACACGCACATCGCGGAGATGACCATCGAGAAGGCCAAGCGCATGGTGGAGCTCGGTGAGGATGTCGTGATCATCCTCGACGGAATCACGCGGCTCTCGCGTGCCTACAACCTCGCCGCACCGGCGAGCGGCCGCATCATGTCCGGCGGTATCGATGCCGGCGCGCTCTACCCGCCGAAGAAGTTCTTCGGTGCGGCGCGCAACGTGGAGGAGGGCGGTTCACTCACCATCCTCGCCACCGCGCTGGTGGAAACGAACAGCCGCATGGACGAGGCGATCTTCGAGGAGTTCAAGGGCACGGGCAACATGGAACTGCGTCTCGACCGTCGCATCGCGGAGCGCCGCGTGTTCCCGGCGATCGACGTGGTCGGGTCCAGCACCCGCCACGACGAGCTGCTCTTCGACCGCAAGCACTTCTCGGCGGCCGTCAAGCTGCGCAGGGTGCTCGGCGGCATGGCCCAGGACGGCAACCCCGCACC
>JBJTFB010000212.1:0-7777 GCA_046093205.1 Acidimicrobiales bacterium | reverse complement strand
CACGGATCTTCCAGTCCTCGGTGAGGTAGTCCTTGTACTCGCGCTCGCTGAACCAGCGGCTCTTCCAGTCGGTGGTGACACCGAGGCGGAAGCCGTACGGATTGATCTTCTGACCCATTAGCTCTCGCTCTCTTCGGTCGTTGCGGCAGCGGCGTCGTCGGCGGCCGGTGCCTCGTTCTGTGCGGGCTCGGTGGCCCTGCGGCTCGCGGCCACGCGCGCACGGCGGCCTGCTGCACCGCCACCGCGCGAGGTGGTCTTCGCATCGCGGACCGCGATCTGCTGCTCGCTCATCACGTCGACGACGACGGTGATGTGGCAGGTGCGCTTGTTGATGCGTCCCGCACGGCCGCGGGCACGCGGACGGAAACGCTTGAGGGTCGGGCCCTCGTCGGCGAAACAGGCCCTCACGTAGAGGTCGTCGGCCTGGAGCTCGTCGTTCTCCACGGCGTTCGCCACGGCGGACGCGAGCACCTTGCGCACGACGCGCGCAGCCTCACGGTCGGTGAACCTGAGGATCTCGTCGGCCGTCTGCACGTCCTTGTCGCGCACGAGGTTCAGTACCACGCGCGCCTTCGACGCGGACATGCGCACGTACTTCGCGACTGCGCGCGTGCCGCCCTTGGTGCCCCAGGGCTCACGGTTCTTCTCGTTGAGTTTCGGTCCGGTCATCGCTTACTTCTTCGCTGTCTTTTCCTGGCCGGAGTGGAACTTGAAGGTACGGGTCGGCGAGAACTCACCGAGCTTGTGACCCACCATGGACTCCGTGACGTACACGGGCACGTGCTTGCGGCCGTCGTGCACCGCGATGGTGTGGCCGACCATGTCGGGCACGACCGTGGAGCGGCGCGACCAGGTCTTGATGACCTTGCGGTCGCCGCTCGCGTTGGCGGCGTCGATCTTCTTGAGCAGGTGCTCGTCGACGAACGCCCCCTTCTTCAGGCTGCGAGACATGGACTACCTCCGTCCCTTTCCGGTGCGGCGCCGGCGCACGATGAGTGACTGCGACGACTTGTTGGTGTTGCGGGTGCGACCCTCGGGCTTGCCCCAGGGAGAAACGGGCGGGCGGCCGCCCGAGGTCTTGCCCTCGCCGCCACCGAGCGGGTGGTCGACGGGGTTCATGGCCACGCCCCGGGTCTGCGGACGCACACCCTTCCAGCGGTTGCGGCCGGCCTTGCCGATCTTCACGAGTTCGTGCTCACTGTTGCCGACCTCGCCGACGGTGGCGCGGCAGTCGAGCAGCACACGGCGCATCTCGGTGGAGGGAAGCCGGACCGTGGCGAAGTCGCCGTCCTTTGCGACGAGCTGAACAGCCATGCCGGCCGAACGGCCCATCTTGCCGCCCTGGCCGGGACGCAGCTCGACGTTGTGGACGATGGTTCCCACCGGGATGAAGCGGAGAGGGAGGGCGTTGCCCGGCTTGATGTCGGCACCGTGACCGCTCTCGACGAACGTGCCGACCTCGAGGCCCCTCGGCGCGAGGATGTAGCTCTTCGTGCCATCGACGTAGTGCAGCAGGGCGATGCGGCATGTGCGGTTCGGGTCGTACTCGATGGCGACGACCTTGGCCTGCACACCGTCCTTCACGCGCTTGAAGTCGATGATGCGGTACTGGTTCTTGTTGCCGCCGCCACGGTGACGGGCGGTCTTTCGACCGTACGAGTTGCGGCCACCCGACGAGGACTTGCTTGCGAGCAGGGTCTTCTCGGGTGTGGACTTCGTGATGTCGGCGAAGTCGGAGACCGTCTGGAAACGACGGCCGGCACTGGTGGGCTTGCGCTTGCGGATTGCCATGGGGAACTCAGCTTTCGAACAGCGGGATCTTGCTTCCCGCCGCAAGGGTGACGATGGCGTGCTTCGAGTCGGGACGCTTCCCGAGACGGTTGGTGTTGCGGGTGCGGGTGAACTTTCCCTTTCGGTTGAGCGTGTTCACGCGCAGCACCTTGACGCCCCAGATCGCCTCGACTGCGTCGTGGATCTCGGGCTTGGTTGCGTCGGGGTGGACCTGGAAGGTGTACACGTCCTGCTCGATGAGGGCGTAGCTCTTCTCGGAGACCACGGGTCTCAGGATGATGTCGCGGGGGTCCTTCATCACACAGCATCCTTTGTTGCGGGGAGGCTGTCCTTGGTGAAGACAACCCAGTCGTTGCAGAGCACGTCGTACGCGTTCAGCTCGCCCGTGAGGATGAGCTGCACCTCGGGGAGGTTGCGGAAACTCTTCATGGCGTTCTCGTCGGCCGGTGTGACGACCACGAGCACCTTGCCCCCGAGACCGAGCGAGGCGAGCGCCTTCACGGCGTCCTTGGTGCTCGGCTGGGAAAAGCCCCAGGAGTCGACGACGACGACCTTGCCCTCGCTTCGGCGGTCGGAGAGTGCCGACGCGAGAGCGAGACGCACCATCTTGCGCGGTACGCGCTTGGTGTACTTGCGCGGCTTCGGCCCGAGAGCGATGCCACCGCCCGTGTAGTGCGGTGCGGTGATCGAACCCTGGCGGGCGCCACCGGTTCCCTTCTGGCGGAACGGCTTCTTGCCGCCACCGGAGACCTCGGCGCGGGTCTTTGTGCTCTGCGTTCCCGAGCGGCGGTGGGCAAGCTGGGCGGTGACCACCTGGTGCATCACCGGCACGTTCGGCTGCACGGCGAACAGGCCGTCGGCCACCTCCACCGTTCCTGCGCTCTTCCCGCTGGTGTTCTTCACGTCGACTGATGCCATCTGGATCACTTCGCCTTCACTGCGTTGCGCACGATGACAACGCCACCGTTCGGGCCCGGGACCGAACCCTTGACAAGTACGAGACCGCGCTCCGCGTCGGTCTGGACGACCTCGAGGTTCAGGGTGGTCACCTGCTGGTTGCCCATGTGACCGGCCATGCGGAGACCCTTGAACACGCGCCCCGGGAACGAGCATGACCCGATGGAACCGGGTGCGCGGTGGTGCTTGTGGTTGCCGTGACTCGCGCCCTGGCCGTGGAAGTTCTGGCGCGTCATGCCACCGGCGAAACCCGAGCCGCGGCTCACTGCCGAGACGTCGACCTTGGCTCCCGCAGCCAGCACGTCAGCGAGGATCTCCTGGCCGACCGCGAAGCCGTCGACGGAGTCGAGACGCAGCTCCACGAGACGACGGCCGGGGTCCACGTTTGCCTTGGCGAAGTGGCCCGCCTCGGGCCGGCTCAGCTTGTCGGCCTTCTTCTGTCCGTATGTGACCTGGAGCGCGTTGTAGCCGTCGCGGTCCGCGGTCTTCACCTGGACGATGCGTGCGGGCTCCACACGCAGCACCGTGACCGGGATGACGCGCTGGTCATCCCCCCACACCTGTGTCATGCCGACCTTCTCGCCGACGATCGCTTTTTGTGCCATGGCGTTTCTCGTTCTGCTTCTTCACGCAAATGCTCCGACGGCGCATTTGCCGACGGAGCACTCAACTGGGTTGTGCCGTGCGGTTCCGGCAGGCCGGCCTTCACGGACGTCGATTTCTTTACGTTCGACGATCGATCCGAAAACGAACCAGGCGGGTGCCCGACTCGCGGAGAGTGAACGCTATCGGCGGCCCGGAGCCCCGCCACCCGAGCCGATGGGGGTTTTCGCAGTGTTGTCCGGGCCCCGAAACGCGGGTCCGGCACGAGTCAGACGGGGTAGCGCGCCCTCAGCCAGTGGGTCACGGCCTCCATGGCCGGCCGACGGTGGCCCTCGAGATAATGCGGGGCGCCCCTCATCTCGAGGTAGGTGACGTCCTCTGCCCCGGCGTTCTCCACTATTTCCATGGCCTGGCGCACCCTGATCTCGGTGTCGGCCGTGGGGTGCACGAGCATCGTCGGCACCCTGACCCGGGGCATGGTGTCGGCGAGCCGGGCATGGCTGGACAGGCCGGACCAGGTGGACAGCCAGCCCCTGGCCGTCATGGTGCGGGCCAGGCCGCCCCGGCCGTAGTTGGCCTCCATGGGGTCGGGGACCGCACACAGTGACCCCATCGGGCGGTCATCAGGGTCAATCGAGAGGTCGAGATAGGCCGGGTCAGCCAGGGTGCGGTAGATGGTCATGTAGCGGGTGAAGACCCGGCGCGCCCTCAGAACACGCCAATCAGCAGGGCTTGTGTTCTTGTGAACGTCCTTCATGGCGGTTCCGGCGGCCTCAGAATCGGCAATCGACTGTTTGGCCACCGCATCGAGCCGCGCCACCCGGGCCACCTGGGCCTCCCGGTACCGGGCCAGCCAGGCTGGGTCGTACGAGCAGGGCTCGGGCCAGGGCCGCCAACCGTTGTCCGGGTTGTACATGTCGAGTTCGGGCACCCGTGAGAACGGGTCGGACTCGTCGGCGACGGAGGGGTCGATCACCTGCAGCATGAACACACCCTCGCCGGGATGGGCCGCCATGCCGATCCACCCGTCACCGATGCCGAGCTCCGCGTTCGCCATCGCCATCAGCGAGCCGCCCCCGGAGTTGCCGAGAAGCACCACCGACTCTGCCCCCCTCGTGACCATGAAGTCATGCGCGGCCTTCACGTCAATGATGCAGTTCTCGTGGAGGCAGTCGGTGTCGTTGCCCATGTAACGGGTGCCGAACCCGAGCACCGCAAAGCCCGCCTCGGCGAGCAGAGGGCAGGCGTAGTGCACCGAGAAGTCACCTCGAGGGTGGGACAGGATCACCGCCGTCCTCCACTTCCCCGACGGCGGTGTCCAGAGGATGCCGCGCACCAGCGCCCCGTCGGGGGTGACGATGCGGACGTCCTCACGCGGTATGTCGCGCGCCGGTGCATCCTCGGCGAGCGGCCAGTAGCCGAGACCGAACGGACGCGATGCGCCGAGATGTGCACCGTCGGGCATCGTCACTGCGTGGCGGCTTCCGCGAGGGCCTTCGCGCCCGGGTAGTCGGCCTTGCCGTTCGGTGCACGCGGCACCTCGGACACGAACACGACACGCTTCGGTGCCTTGTAGCCCGACAACTGTGACTTCACGGATGCGATCACGGTCGACTCATCGAGGGCCGTGCCGACGCGCACCGATGCGACGGCAACCACCGCCTGGCCGAATTTCTCGTCGGGCAGACCGACCACCAGACAGTCGACGACACCTTCGACCCGCTTCACCGCTTCCTCCACCTCCTCGGGGAAGACCTTCTCGCCCGCAGTGTTGATCACCTGGCTGCCGCGGCCGAGAAGCACCATCTGGCCGGTCTCGTCGAACGTGGCGAGATCACCGGGGAAGGAGTAGCGGACACCGTCGATCACGCGGAAGGTGCGCGCCGACTTCTCCGGGTCCTTGAAGTATGCGTACGGCGTGAGACCGCCGTTCGCCACCATTCCCGTGCGGCCGTCACCCGGCACCACCGGGGTCCCGTCGTCGGCGAACACCTTCGTGGTGGGGTTCAGCGCGAACTTCGCCGTTGGTGCGAGCGATCCGCGGGTCGTGACGCTGGTGGCCATGGCACCCTCGGTGGAACCCATCGCATCCACCAGCATGACCGCCGGCACGTGGTCGAGCAGACGGTTCTTCACCTCCTGCGTCCACATCACTCCCGACGACGTCATGCGCATCAACGTCGACGTGTCGTACGGACGGCCGGCACGCACCGCGGCGTCGAGGGCATCAGCAATCGGTCGTGCGAACGCGTCTCCCACAATCACCACCTGGTTGACGGCCTCCTGTTCCACCAGCTGCAGCAATTCGTCGGCGTCGAACTTCCGCGACGGCAGCAGAACCACGGTGCCGCCGGTCGTGTGGGGCATCATCGCACCGATCCACATGCCCGTCCCGTGCATGAGTGGACAGCACGGCACCGACACGAAGGGGCCCTGCTCCTCCCGGAGCGTGCGCACCGTCGCGACGACCTCGGGAAGCGAGCCGGGCAGGGCGAGTCCCTGGGCGAGGAATCCGTTGGTGGCGAACTGGGCGGTGATCTCCCCCATGCGGTACATCACGCCCTTGGGCATGCCCGTGGTGCCGCCCGTGTAGAGCATGTACACGTCGTCTGCCGAGCGGGGCATGCGCGGTGCCGGTCCGTGCGACGCGAGCAGGTCCTCGTAGCCGACCTTGCCGGCCACATCCGCGGACGCTGGCCCGTCGTCTACCTCCACCACGAGCCGCAGCAACGGGAGGTTGCCCACCACCTCCGCGACTCGGTCAGCAAGTGATGCGTGGTACACGAGCACCCGGCAGTCCGCATTGTCGAGCAGGTACTGCAGCTCGTTTCCGAGGTAGCGGAAGTTCACGTTGATCGGCACCGCCCGCTGCTTGAACGAGCCGAAATGCGCCTCGAGGTACTCGTTCGAGTTGTAGAGGTACAGACCCACCTTGTCGTCCGGCCCGAGACCGGCGGCGGCAATCGCCGCCGCGAAACGCGCGGACCGCTCGTCGTACTGTGCCCACGTGAACCGGCGGTCGGCGAACACCACCGCAGGCACATCGGGCACAGCATCCGCCACCGTCTCCCAGTAGGTCGCGAACGTCAGGTCACCCTTTGTCTCCCCCATGGGCGAAGACTAACCACGCCACGGGTGTGCACGGGAAGCCGCCATCCCGCCGCGCGCTCAGCCCGTGGGACGCGGCACGAGCGTGGCGGTCAGGGTGACCTTCTCGCCCTCGCGGGAAACCTCGATCGTGACCTCGTCACCGCTCGTGGAGTCCCGGATGATGCCGATGAGAGCGCCCTGGCCCGTGATCGGCTGGTCGTTCACCGACAGCACGACATCGTTCACCTTCAGGCCGGCCTTGTCGGCCGGGGAGCCGGACTCCACCTCGCTGACGACGGCACCGACACCACCGTCGGTGCGGTCGGCGAGCGCCACCCCCAGGTATCCCTGCGGGCGCTCGGTGCCGTTCGCCTCGTCGCGCAGCACATCGACCACCCTCTTGACCTCACCGACGTGGATCGCAAACCCGATGTTGTTCGCCGACGATGTGTTCGTGCTGCGTGCCACGGCCGTGTTCACCCCGACCACCTGGCCGGTCATGTTGATCAGCGGTCCACCGGAGTTGCCCGACGAGATCGCGGCGTCAGTCTGGATCAGTCTGTTGAGCGCGCCGTTCTCGTCGGTGATCGTGCGGTTCAGGGCACTGACGATGCCGCTCGTGACACTCGCTCCTCCGTCGAGGTCGAGTGCATAACCGACCGCGACCACCTGGTCACCCACGGCGATGCCGTCGGGGTCGGCGAGAGTCGCAGGGGTGAGCCCAGTGATGTTGTCGATCTTCACCAGGGCGAGATCGTTGCTCGGGTCCTCTGCAAGCACCTTGGCATTGCGTGGCTCAGTCTCACCCGCGAGCACCACCCGTACCTCCGTCGCGTTCTCCACGACGTGCGCGTTGGTGACCACCTCACCGTCGGACGTGAGGATGATGCCCGTGCCGATGGCCTCGCCGTCCTCGGCCACGGCATCGATGGTGACCACGCTGCGTGCGATCACCGCGGCGGCTCTTGCGACCTGCGTGTTGCCCACCTTGGAGGGGTCAACGGGGGGCGCGGTGACCACGGGGGCACCGGAGCTCCCCGACCCGGCATCCATGAGGTTCGCACCCACGGCACCGCCGATGACACCGGCAAGAAGACCGGCCACCATCGACACGAAGACCACGGGCAGGGTGCGACCGGTGCGGACGCCGCGACGTCCGCCCGGCGAGTCGGGCAACTGGGGCGGGGTGTTGATCCAGTGGGGCTCGAAGCTCATGGTGTCTATCTATCCCAACTGCCGACTCGCCGGGCGGGCGTCGCGGCGGCCGCGCAGGCCGCACCCTGTCCGTTGTCATCGTGTCCACCGTCGCCGGTCTGCTGGCCGGTGTGGTCGGCGG
>JBJTFB010000211.1:0-11802 GCA_046093205.1 Acidimicrobiales bacterium | reverse complement strand
GGGCCGACGGGCGTGAGGTTCTCGTGCAGGCGAGTGCGCATGGTGCCCGTCACCGCGCCGTGCTCGGGTTGCGCGACGCCGCGGTGACCGTGGAGTGGGAGCGTCCCCAGCGGCGTGTCTCACCGGGACAGACCGTGGTGTTCTATGACCTCGACGACACCGTGGTGCTCGGTGGCGGCAAGTTATCGCCTGAGGCACGGGCACAGTCATCCCCTGAGGCGGGCTCACTTCGTGAGCAGCCGACCGAGTGCCGGTTCGCGCCGCACCGGGTTCACCACGAACGACTTCACGTGGAGCGCCTCCGATGTGCGCAGCACTCTCCGGGCAATCGGTGTGAGGATCACCTTCTCGGCGTTCGTCAGCACGAACGCGATGCGCCGCCCGAAGGTGCCGCCCGTGAGGTCGGCCGGCTCGCCACCGGGTTGCACCATCTGCACACTCGCCAGGTTCGACCGGCGCACCATCACCGTCTCTGCCAGCACCACCTGGTCGTGCACCACGATGCCCGAGGGGACGAGAACCAGCCACCGCCGTGAGAACCGATGCATCCTCCTCGGGACGGTGCGCGACAGGAGTGCCCCCACCACGAGCAGGCCGGCCCCTGGGGCGGGGTTGCCCGCTGCGACGAGCAACGACCCGACGAGGAGGCCGCCGACCCACGCCGACCACGCCGGCACCGCAGCGAGCGCATGCACGAGCGGTGTGCGCAGACAGAACCGTGTCTCGGCCCCGTAGGCACTGCCCTGCACCAGCCCGTCGGCGGTGTCGCCGTGCCACACCACCGCGAATGCGACCGCCGCCGTCACCGCCTGTGCGGTGCCACCCGACCACCAACCCGCCACCAGGAGGAGCGGTGACACGGTGCGCACGACCGTGAGCGACACCGTCGACGGCACCGCCAGAGCGACGAGCGCCGAGCCCCACAGCACCCATCCCCATGCGTTCACCGTCGCGGCCACCGCGGCGGAACGACCGACAGCGATGTCGGCCCACGGGGCGAGCAAGCCGACCGGCAGCCACAGCACGCGCACGACCCACAGCACCAGTACGGACACCCCGTTCGGGAGGAACTTCACGTCGCCAAGCCTGCCCTCTCGGTGGGCCCCGCACATCATCATCGTGTGTTCCACCCGCTTCGTCGGTGCGCACCCGCAGGTGGTAACCCTGTCGGCAGGAACACGGCCGGGGAGTCGGTCGCGACGGAGGTGAGGAGGCGAGGGATGGAGGACAGCGCTGCGCTGCGTCCCGGGGCCTCCTTCGCCGTCGGCAGCCTCCCGCACCGCGACTCTGCGGAGGCGGTGGAGTTCGCATGGTCGGCCACCGCGATTCCCACCGTGCCGTCGTTGCCGCGCCGGTCGCCGGCCGAGGGAATGATTGCACAGGCACTCATGGGCATCGAGGGGGTCTCCCTCGTGCACTACGGCTCCATCAGCGTGGACGTCGACGCGCTCGATCTCGCGGGTGACGTCACCACCGACCTCGGCAGCGATGCATATGCAGGGTTCGCTGCCTTTCTCGGTTCCGTGCACGCCGGCGGTCATGCGCCGTCCACGGTGAAATGGCAGTTCGTCGGCCCGCTCACCCTCGCCTTCGCGCTGGCGCGTTCGGGGCTCGCCACGGAGGTTGCCGCGCCGCTCGCGATGCAGGCGGTGCGCTGCCACGTCCGGGCGCTGCAGGCTGAGGTCTCCGCGGTGCTGCCCGGCACCACTCAGATAGTGGTGTTCGACGAACCGATGCTGCACGACGCACTGGTGCCGGGGTTCCGTGTGCCCCCCGACGAGGTCATCGACTTCGTGTCGGGCGCGCTCGCGGCGGTGGAGCCGGGCAACATCGCCGGTGTCCACAGCTGCGGTGAGACCGACTGGGCCGCGCTCCTCTCGACGGGTGCGAACGTGCTGTCGGTGCCCGTCCCCAGTGCCTCCGACGAGCCGGAGATGGAACGACTCATGCATGCCGCCGCGAGGATCTCCGAGCACCTCGAGCACGGCGGACGCATCGCATGGGGTGCGGTGCGCACCGACGGGCCCATCGCCGTGTCGTCCGACCGTTCGTGGAAGAACCTTGCATCGGTGATGTGCGCCCTCGTGCGCAACGGGATCGACCCCCACCTCGTCCGGCGAAACAGTTTCGTCACCCCCGCGTGCGGCCTCGGCACCCACAGCGTGGCGGTCGCCGACCGCGTGATGACCCACGTGCGCGACCTGTCCGCCCGGGTTGCCGAGCAGACCACCGCATCGCTTCTCACCCTCGGGTCCTGATCCCGCACGTGCACGCGCCACGGCGCGCACCCCGTCTGTAATTTGGTGTGATGCCGCGCAGGACCGACCCCGCATCACGGGCCGCGAAGCTGCGCGAGCAGATCCTGCGCCACGACCGTGCCTATTACGGCGAGGACCAACCGGTCATCAGCGACGCCGAGTACGACGAGCTGAAACGCGAGCTCGCCGCGCTTGAGGAGGAACACCCGGAACTCGTCGATGACTCCTCGCCGTCGCGGACGGTGGGCACGGGAGGTGTCACCACGTTCGACCCCGTCGAGCACCGTGTGCCGATGACCAGCCTCGACAACGCGATGGACGAGGACGAACTCGTCGCATGGGGCGAACGCGTGGCGCGCGGCCTGCCGGGGGAGAACGTGTCGTACGTGTGCGAACTGAAGATTGACGGTCTCGCCATCAGCATCCGCTTCGAGAACGGCAGCTACGTGCAGGCCGCAACGCGGGGGGACGGCCGCACGGGTGAGGACGTCACCGCGAACGTCGCCACCATCCGCGACCTCCCCGAGAAACTGACGGGCACGAAGAAGAACCCGGTTCCCGCCGTTCTCGAGGTACGCGGGGAGATCTACATGTCCGTTCAGGCGTTCGAGAGACTGCGCGCCGAGAAGGAAGCCGAGAATCTCGAGCGTGCCGCGGCCGGCCGCGCTCCCGTGGCTGTGCCGGTGAACCCACGCAACGCCGGTGCCGGCAGTCTCCGCCAGAAGGACCCGTCTGTCACCGCCTCGCGCGACCTCTCGCTGTGGACCTACCAACTTGGTGAGGTGGTTGGCGGACCGGAGTTCACCTCCCACCACGGCACCCTCGGGTGGATGCGGGACCTCGGTTTCCCCGTGAACCCCGAGATCCGTGCCGTCGGCAGCCTCGATGAGGTGATCGATTTCTGTCGTCACTGGCGCGAGCACCGTCATGACCTTCCCTACGAGATCGACGGCGCCGTGGTGAAGGTGGACGACCTCGGCCAGCGCGAGCGACTCGGCTTCACCGCCAAGGCGCCCAGGTGGGCGATCGCGTTCAAGTTCCCGCCCGAGGAGAAGAACACGGTGCTGCGTGACATCCAGATCTCCGTCGGGCGCACCGGCAGGGTCACCCCGTTCGCGGTGTTGGAGCCCGTGTTCGTCGGTGGGTCCACCGTGTCGATGGCGACCCTCCACAACCGTGACCAGGTGGCACTGAAGGATGTGAGGCCGGGCGACACGGTGGTCGTGCGCAAGGCGGGTGACGTGATTCCCGAGGTGGTCGGGCCCGTGCTCGGCCTGCGGCCCCGCGGCACAAAGCCGTGGGTCTTCCCGGCGACATGTCCGTGCCCCATCGGCAGCACTCTCGTGAAGGACGATGATGTGGCCGACACTCGCTGCGTGGAGCCCTCCTGCCCGTTCCAGCGGGACCAGCGCATCATCCACTTCGCGTCGCGCGGCGCGATGGACATCGAGGGTCTCGGTGAGAAGACGGTGTTCGCGCTGTCCGATGCAGGTCTCATCGCCGACCCCGGTGATCTCTACTCGGTCACTGTGGAACAGCTCGTCGCGCTCGACGGGTTCGCCGAGAAGGGCGCGACGAACCTCGTGGAGGGCATACAGCGCTCGCGCACGCGGCCGCTGCCGAAGATCCTCGTTGCCCTCGGGGTGAAGCATCTCGGGCCGGCCGCAAGCGAGGCTCTCGCGACGCACTTCGGCACGCTCGACAACATCGCAGCCGCATCTGCCGAAGAGCTCTCCGCCGTCGAGGGGGTGGGCGACGTGATCGCGGCGTCAGTGTCGACGTGGTTCACGAAACCGGAGAACCTTGCGATTGTCGGGAAGCTCCGCGCCGCCGGGGTCGACTTCGGCCTGGTCGAGACCAGCACCGAGTCGCAGACCCTCGCGGGCAAGGCGGTGGTCGTCACGGGAACCCTCGCGAACTACTCGCGCGAGGGGGCCGAGCAGGCAATCAAGGCCCGCGGGGGCAAGAGCCCCGGAAGCGTCAGCGCCAAGACGTTCGCCGTGGTGGTGGGGGCAGAACCAGGGGCCAGCAAGGTCACGAAGGCGGCCCAACTGGGCATCCCCGTGCTGGACGAGGCCGGTTTCGAGGCACTCCTTGCCACCGGGAAACTGCCCGATTGACGGCACTGGCCTAGTTGGCCGAGAACTCCCAGGTGAACGACTTCGACTTCGACTTGTCGTCGGTGACCTTCCAGTAGACGACTGTGGCGCGGTGCTCACCCTGCTCGAACTGCTCGATTGGCGCGCCCTCCTGGGGCAGGAAACTGATCGTGAAGTTGCCGGGGTCGTAGATGGCCGTCGGGGGGATGTTCACCTGCGAGCCGGGCTTCGAGTTCGCCTCCGCCGACAGTTCGTCGAGGCGCGTGGTCTTGAGGGTGATGCCGTCGATGATCAGTTCGGCGTTGTAGCCCTCGATGAGGTCGACGAACACCTGGCTCTGGCGCAGCACCTCGTCGCCCGGCCCGGGGTTCACCGACTCGATTACCTCGGGCAGACGCTGGGCATCGCGGCCGGTCTCGGCTGCCCCGAGGCCCATGAAGATGAGTGCGAGCCCGATTCCCACGCCCATGGAAACGATGAGATTTGCGCGGTTCAGGGGGCGTTTCACGCCTTCATTCTCGCGGGAACGGGCCGCCGACCCACCCGTGTTAGGCCAACCTTGTAGCGTCGTACGGGTCATGAGGGACCCAGCAAACATGCCCGGGACCGTGCTCGGTGGCCGGTACCTGCTCGACGCCGTGCGCTCCGAGCCCACCGCCGCCAACAACGGGGCGATGCAGTGCGACGCAACCGACCTGTCGTCCACCAACCAGGTCTCGGTGCGGATCGGACCCCTCTCGCGCCTCGTCGACCCCCTCCTCGGGTCCACCACGGCCAACGACGCACTCGCGGTGTTCGAGGCGCAGTGCTCGGTGGCCGAGAGCCTGAAGCACCCCTGCATCGAGACGATCTACGACCACGGTGAGGCCACCCTCGACGGCGAGAGATACGTCTACACCGTGGCCGAACGGCTCGCCGGGGGGTCGCTGCGGGAGTTCATCGACCGCGGCCGCCGGCTCACCCCCAGCCAGGCCCTGGTTGTCGGGGTGGACGCCTGCCGGGCCCTCGATGCCGCCGCCAAGCAGGGGGTCATCCACGGCGACATCCGCCCCAGCCGGCTGGTGTTCGGCCTCGACCGCCGGGTCCGGGTGGTCGGTTTCGGGGCCCCGCTGCGCCCCGTGGACTCCCTGAACCTCGATCAAGCCCTGTTCGCGGCCCCCGAACTGGCCGACGGCAGCCCCCGCACGGCGTCGTCCGATGTGTACGCACTCGCACTCGTTCTCGTTGAGGCAATGACCGGTGAGGTCCCGTTCGCGGCCGACACCCCCGCGGCGGCGTTCGCGAACCGCATCGAGAAGCTGCTCCCGGTGAGCGCGGACTTCGGCGCACTCGCACAGGTACTCGAGCGTGCGGGTCGCCCGTCGGCGTCCGAGCGGTTCACCGCGCGCGAGTTCGGTCAGGCACTCGTGCAGGCCGCGGAGAAACTGCCGCGACCGACGCCCATTGACATCGTCGGCACCGGGCTGTTCGACACCGAGGTGGCCGACACCGACCCGTCGAAGCCCACAGCGCGACCTGCGGCGTCCGACCTCCCGCCCGTGCAGAACGAGGGACGCAACGAGCCGATTCTCATCCGCACCACACCGAACGTGGGCGAGGTCGACATCACCGCGCCGAAGGGCACCGCGCGCACCACCGACACCGCGCGCACCACCGACACCACCGGCCCGCAGCCGATCACGATCGGCGGCGACGAGACCGGCCCCACTGCTCTCGACATCGAGCAGCTGCACCGACTCGCCGCCGAGGACCCCACGGAGCCCGCGCCTCGCATAAAGAAGCGACGCTGGGGCAGGCGCATCGCCGTGGCGGTCGTTGTCGTCGGTCTGCTCGCGGGCGGCGGTGCGGCCGCGTACGTCACGGTGCTGAACCCGAAGAACCCCGTGCCGCAACTGGCCGGGCTCACGGAGGCCGAGGCGCGCAACCAGGTGTCGCGCTTCGGCTGGAGGATCGCGGTGGTGAAGCAGCGCAGCGACGAGGTGCAGGCCGGACAGGTGATCTCGTCCGATCCTGTGCTCGGAGCCAACGTCGCCAAGCGCGACACGCTCACTCTCGTGGTGAGCGAGGGCCCGACACTGTCGGTGCTGGAGGAGTTCACCGGCCTGACGGCCGATGCGGCCAAGACCCGCATCGCCGAGCTGGGCCTGCAGGCAGCCCCCGTGGAGGTTCCCGACGAGACCGTCGCCCCCGGCGTGGTGGTGTCGTGGTCAGTGCCCGACCAGGCGGCACTGAAGGTGGGCGACTCCGTGGTGAAGGGCACCACCGTCGCACTGAACGTGTCCACCGGGCCCGCGCTCCGCGACGTGCCCGACCTCACGAAGCTGACCGTCGCCGAGGCAACCGCGAAGCTGGGGGAGATGGGGCTCGTTCTCGTCGAGGGCGAGAAGAAGCCGCACCCGGAGATTGCCGCCGACCGTGTGTCAGCACAGGTGCCGGCGGCGGGCGAAAAGCTCGCGAAGGGCGGCACGGTCACCGTCACCGTGTCGGTGGGCCAGCAGACGACCCTCATCCCCAGTATCTACGGCAAGGACTTCGCAACGGTGAAGGAACGCCTCGAGAAGTACAACATGGTGATCGGGGCCGTCACGGGTGACAAGGCCAGGGGCCTGCGCGAGGCCCGCATCGACGGCAAGAAGGTGAAGAACTTCGAGCGTGTCATCGTCGGTAAGACGGTGGACCTCACGTTCCCCTAGTCTCGCCCCGTACACAACCATCGCCCGGAGGAGGAGCCATGGGGGAACTGCAGGGAAGAGTCGCCATCATCACGGGGGCAGGCCGGGGCATCGGCCGCGAGCACGCGTTGCTCTTCGCCCACGAGGGCGCGAAGGTCGTGGTGAACGACCTCGGTGGTGCCAACGACGGCACCGGAAGCGACGCGACACCGGCCCAGGAAGTGGTGAACGAGATCAAGGCGATGGGCGGTGAGGCAATCGCCAACTACGACAACGTGGCCAGCTGGGAGGGTGCCCAGCGCATGGTGAACATGGCGGTCGAGACCTTCGGCGACCTCGACATCCTCGTCAACAACGCGGGCATCCTGCGTGACCGCGTGTTGGTCAACATGACCGAGGCCGAGTGGGACGCGGTCATCGAGGTGCACCTCAAGGGTCACTTCGCCCCGTCACGCTGGGCAGCTGCGTACTGGCGCGAGCAGCACAAGGCCGGCGTCACGAAGGTGCGCAACATCGTGCACACGTCGTCCACCTCCGGTCTCTTCGCGAACCCCGGGCAGTCGAACTACGGCGCGGCCAAGACCGGCATCGCCACGTTCTCGCAGATCCTCGCGAAGGAGCTCTCGCGCTACAACGTGCGCAGCAACTCCATCGCTCCGGCGGCCCGCACCCGTCTCACCATGGCCACACCCGGTCTCGGTGACCGCATCGCGGAGCCAGAGAACAAGGCCCAGTTCGACGAGTGGGACCCCGCCAACATCTCGCCGCTCGTGGCCTACCTGTCGTCGGAGAAGTGCAACTTCACCGGTGAGACCTTCTTCGTGAGGGCCGGCGAGGTCACCCGCATCAAGTCATGGGAGCGCGCGGAGTCCGTCGAGCAGAACGACCGCTGGGAAGTGTCAAAACTCACTGACGCACTGAACAAGATGGCCGCGGAGGTCAACAAGTAGGGCGTTACTCTCGGGGTGGCCCATGAATCCCCCCGACAACAGACAAGAGGAGCTCGCTCCGCACGGACGCGAGAGTGTCGCCGTCGAGTACGCCGGCGTCGACGAGGTGTCGGTGCTCGCGTGGACGGGCCTCATCCGCAGGGGCGGCGCGAAGACCGCCGCGAAGAGGGTGGCGAGGCGCATCGGGCTCACGCGCAAGTGGGCCACGCTCCTCGTGGTCCTGGGCGGGCTGTTCACCACGAGTTCCACCATCACCGTCCTGGTGGTGTCGCTCGAGACCATCGCGAAGGACCTCGGGTCCACGGCAACGGTGCTGAACTGGTCGATCACCGGCCCGATGCTCGCGTTCGGCGTGGTGGGCCCCGCCTACGGCAAGATCGGTGACCTGCACGGGCACAAGAAGGTGTACGTGTACGGCCTGTTCCTGTCGGGTCTCTTTGCCCTCGCCACCGCATTCGCCTGGAACGCGGCCTCCATGGTGACGTTCCGCCTGCTCTCGGCGGTTGCCGGTGCGGCCACCGGCCCGGCGGCCATGGCGTACGTGAACCGTCTCTTCGAGCCGCACGAGCGTGTCCGGCCGCTCGGGCTCTGGAGCTTCACCACCGCCGGTGCACCGGTACTCGGTGTGGTGATGGGCGGCCCGCTCGTGCAGGCCATCGGATGGCAGATGATCTTCGTGATCCAGGCACCGCTGCTCATCCTCGCGAGCCTCGTGGCGTGGCGGCTGCTTCCCCAGACCAGCCGTTCGCGTGACGTGAAGTTCGATGTGAAGGGAACCGTCACGCTCGGTCTCGGGGCCACGTTGCTTCTCCTCGCGGTGAACCGCGGGCACTCGTGGGGGTGGACGTCGCCGCTCATTCTCGGGGCGGCAACCGTGTCGGTTGTGTCGCTGTGGATGTTCGTGCGCGTGGAGAGGACCGCAGAGGCGCCGCTGCTGCCGTTGGCGTGGCTGCGCACCCCGAACATCATCCTGCCGATCTCCATCCAGTCGCTGCTCAACTTCGCCTACATGGGCGGCTTCATCGTGGTGCCCCAGATGCTCGAGGTCGGTCTCGGTTTCACGCCGGCGCACATCGGCTGGCTCGTCATCGCCCGTCCGCTCTCTTTCTCCATCGTCGCGCCGATCGGCAGCTTCTTCACCATGCGCGTGGGGGAGCGGGTCGCGGGCGTGGTGGGTGCGACGGGCATCGTCTGTTCGATGGTGCTGCTCGGCACCATCGGTGCGGGCACGCCCGACTGGATGATCGCCATGGGGCTGGGTCTCTCCGGTGTCGGGTTCGGCATCGCCGGTCCTGCGCTCGGTGCACTGGTGTCGAACTCGGTCGACGACGAGACCGTGGGTGTCGCCGGCGCGATGCAGCAACTGCTCAGCCAGATGGGTGCGGTGCTCGGCTCCACCGTGATGATCTCCATCCACGAGATGACGGCCTCAAGCGGCGTCGTGCAGAGCTACGCGTATGCGTTGATGAGCGGCGCCGCCACCGCGGTGGTGGCCACGCTGCTTGCCACCAGACTGCGGCCGTCCGAACGTCCCGTCGAGGTCTGACCGGCCGGGCCTGTGGCCCTACGCGGTGATCTCGCGGATCTCGGCGGCCACCTCGAGCGCCCGCTCGTCCTGGGGGACCGACATCTGCAGCATCATGATCTTGGAGATGTCGCCCTCCACCTTGATGCGCCCGCTCATGAAGGCCTGCATGGTGCCGGCGGGGTCCTGCTCCACGAAGAGAGCACGGGCGGTGTCGTAGTCGGTGGTGACGGTGACGTCGGGGGAGTCGATCGCCCCCAGTTCCATCAGCAGGCTGCCGCCAGAGGTGTCGATGTGGGCGTGCACCGTGCCGGCCCCGAAGGGGACCCCCACGGCCACCACGTTCACCCTCACTGCGACGGGGATGGGCGGCACCGCTGACTCATGGCGGGCCCTGATGCCGCGCGCAGCCTCGATCCATTCGTCGGAGAGAAAGAGGTGTGACATGCGCGTCCGTCCGTCGGTTAACAGTCTGTAAAGCACCGTGGAATCTACGCCCCGACGGACAACAATTGCCTGATGCCCCGGATTCTCGTGACGGAAGAACTTGCCGAGGGCGGTCTGCAGAAGATGCGCGCCGCCGGCCACGACGTGGACGTGAGGCTGAACCTGTCTCCCGACGAGCTGCACGCCGCGCTGAAGGGTGCGAATGCCCTGGTCGTGCGCTCGGCCACGCAGGTGGACGACGCTGCACTCGCTGCCGGAACCGACCTCGTGGTGGTGGGCCGCGCGGGCGTCGGCCTCGACAACGTGGACATCGAGTCTGCGACGCGTCGCGGTGTGATGGTGGCGAACGCCCCGGAGTCCAACATCGTGTCGGCCGCGGAGCACACAATGGCGATGCTGCTCGCGGTGGCGCGCAACGTTCCCCAGGCACACGCCGCGCTCGTGCAGGGGCGCTGGGAGCGCAGCAAGTGGGAGGGCGTCGAACTGTTCGACAAGGTGCTCGGCATCGCCGGCCTCGGCCGCATCGGCAAGCTTGTTGCCCAGCGCGCCGCGGCGTTCGGCATGCAGATCCTCGCCTATGACCCCTACGTGAGCGAGGAGCGCGCCCGCGCGATGAACGTGGAACTGGTCGACCTCGACACGCTCGTGGCGCGGTCCGATTTCCTCACCGTGCACCTGCCGAAGACGAAGGAGACGCTCGGTCTCATCAATGCCGGGATGCTTGCACGGGCGAAGAAGTCGCTGCGCATCATCAACGTGGCTCGCGGCGGCATCGTGGACGAGGCAGACCTTGCCGACGCCGTGAAGAACGGTGTCATCGCGGGCGCCGCGCTGGACGTGTTCTCGAAGGAACCGATGACGGAGTCACCGTTGTTCGGTGTTGACGGCATCGTCGTCACCCCGCACCTCGGTGCCAGCACCACCGAGGCCCAGGACCGCGCGGGTGACGACATCGCCGACCAGGTGATCCTCGCGCTCGCCGGCGACTTCGTGCCGTACGCGGTGAACATCTCCGCGGCCGACGCCAACGAGACACTCAAGCCCTATCTGCCGCTCGCCGAGCGCCTCGGTGCGCTGTTCGCGGGTGCGGCGGGCACCGCCACCGAGCTCGAGGTCATCGCCTCCGGCGAGATCGGCGCGTACGACACGCGCATCCTCACGCTCAGCGCGATGAAGGGCTTCCTCGGCCGGCGGGTGGACGAGTCGGTCACCTTCGTGAACGCACCGCAGATTGCGGAGCGGCTCGGACTCACGGTGAAGGAGACCAAGAACCCCGGCAGCTCCAACAGCGACTACGTGAACCTGGTGACGCTGCGTGCGGGCTCGCACAGCATTGCGGCCACGCTGGTGGGCCAGCGCAGGCAGGCGCGCATCGTTCTGGTCGACGACCACATCACCGATGTGCCGCCGTCGGACAACATGCTGGTGGTGCGCAACGACGACCGCCCCGGCGTAATCGGCATCGTGGGCACCCTGCTCGGCAACCGGAACGTGAACATCGCCGACATGGACGTGGGGCGCGCGCTCACGCCGGGCACGGCGCTCATGGTGATCGCACCCACCGCCGAGGTCAACGAGGCCACGGTGGCGGAGCTGCGTGCCGCCCCCGGGATCATCGAGGTCACCGTCCTGCGCGGCTAGCCCGACACACCACGGACCGTGCGGTGTTAGTTTCACCGGGTGACCTGGCTGATGATCCTGTTCAACCCGATCGACATCTTTCTGGTGCTCGTGGGAGGGGCAGTGTTCCTCGTGTGGCTCGTCCTCCCGTCGGACGACGAACCCTCGGCCACCCCTGGAGCGAGCGCAACGACCGGCCCGCCGACGGGAGCGAAGCCCTCCGGAAGTTCG
>JBJTFB010000210.1:0-3682 GCA_046093205.1 Acidimicrobiales bacterium | reverse complement strand
GCGCCGGCCGCGAACAGGCCGAGACCCACCACGAGATACCCCGGCATCTCGGTGGCGAGCCACAGCAGCACCCAGATCGAGAAGAAGTTCGACGACGTGCTGGCGGGCCGCACACCACAGCAGCAGCTCGAGGCGGCCGGCGATCTCTTCTCGCGGCCCGACCCCTCGGGCACCGTGTCTGATTGCGGCAGGTACACATCGAGCAACCCGTTCACGGTTCCGTCGGTTGCAGAGTTGTACCGCACCCCCACCTCGTAGCGGCCCGGAGGAACCTCCCAGTACGGGCCGAAGGTGAGAAGACCCTTGCCGTCGCCCTCCCTGCCCGCGCGGCTCAGGTTCTCGATCCGTCCTACGTTGCCCGGAAGCACGGAGGCCGCCCACCTGTAGTCGGGGTAGGGACGGTCACCCACCGCAGCGAAGAGCGCGAGGGATCCGACGGTGAGTGCCGCAACGACGGCAACACCCGAGAGACGGGCACGGTGCGGGAGTCGACCGACTGCGCCGATGACCCCGATCACCACGACTGCAACGAGTATGAGGTTGTTCGGCAGATACGTGAACGCCCATCGATGGTCGCGCCAGTGCGGGAGCACTGTCTCGATCGGTCGCCAGAAGGTGGAGTAGGTGCCGATCCATCCGTCGAAGATGTGGGGATAGAGAACACGTTTCTGCACGAATACCGCGAACAGATGTCGGACCTGTATCGCGAGGCCGAACACCACCGCCACGCACCAGATTCTCCTGCTCGTCGTGTGCAACCGGGCAAGACTGACAAGCGTCAGGGCGGTGAGCGCACAAGAAGCCGCCCAACCGAACCTGCCGCTGAAACTCCATCCGCCGTAGAGGTTCCAGTGCGTCGCGTTCGGCACCAGGATGCTCAGGCTCGTACCGACCGCAGCAAGAACAAGAACGGGACGTTTCCTCAGTTCGCGGAACAAGAAGTAGACGCCGACGAGGTGCAGGGGCTGCTGAACGAGGATCCCCTGGTTCTGGTCGAGAAGCAGACCAACGAACTGCATCACGGCAATGCGGTTCAGCATGACGTCGCCGGACGCGTACGGACCGGTGGGGTTGCCGAACGCATAGGTGTTGTAGGCGGCAAGCAGCATCACCGACAGCAGCGCCGGCAACCACCAGCGCAGCGCAAGTGCGCGTGTTCCGTCCTGACGCCTGGCCCATGTGATGGTGGCTAGGAGAAGAACCATCGGGAGACCGAAACGGATGTGCAACCACGGGAGGAACGCGAGGGCAAGTGCAGTGGGCACGCCGTCCCACCGCCGTTCGGGACGTGCGGGCCGGAACAAGAAGAGGAGGCCGAGGAGACACAGTGCCCCCGCCGGCAGGTCGGGATAGATCTGCGTCGCACCGGTGACGACCGGCAGCCCCACGGCCAAGGGCAGAACAGTGAACAGCTGCGCGCGCGGCGACAGGGATGTCAGGGCAACGATCCTGCACATGAGAAGGACAATCGCGGCTCCGATCGCGATCATCGCGAGTCGTGCGCCGGTCTCTCCGGCGAGCAGATAGGGCACCGAGAGAACAATCGGAAGCCCGATGTTGTGCACGTTGAAGAGGCCACTTGGACCCTGCTCGGCGTGTGTGTTGCTGGGACTGGGTACCGCGTCGCGCGGTGCGAGCCCCGCCTCGACGATGGTCCTGTTGCGGAACTCGCGCATGTACGGGCCGGTCTGCTCCAGCTCGAAAGTGGGCAACAGCCCGTCGGCAATCACGAGGTAGTGCGGTTCGTCCCCGGTGATGGCGTGCATGTCCTCGGCGTTCCACATCGTCAGTGCGGCCACCGAGAGAATGGAGAACAGCACCACGACGAAGCCGCAGAGGCGCTTTCCCACGGGTTCGGACGATAACACGGGTACTCTTCCCGGATCGGAGGTGCCATGCATCTGGACAAGTCGAACGTGCTGGTGATGGTGCCGGCGTTCAACGAGGAGGAGTCTGTGCGGGCGGTGCTCGAGTCACTCCGTGCGCACGGTTACCGTGCGGTGCTCGTCAGTGACGGCAGTTCGGATGCCACCGCACAGATCGGTCGGTCGACCGGCATCGACGTGCTCGAGTTGCCGATTAACCTCGGGGTGGGAGGGGCGCTCCGTGCCGGGTTCCGTTATGCACGGCGGCGTTCGTTCTCCGCGGTCGTCCAGGTGGACGCCGACGGCCAGCACCCCGTCGAGGAGATTGCAAACCTCATCGATGCAGCCAACTCGACTGATGCGCACATGGTGATCGGGAGCAGGTTCGTGGGCGATGCCTCACGGATGCGGGTGAGCGGTGTCCGCCGGATCGCGATGTGGGTGCTCGCCCGCTCGGCGTCCGCCGCCGCGGACACGGAGGTCACTGACTCCACGTCGGGTTTCCGGTTGATACGCGAGCCGCTCCTCGGCCAGTTCGCCTCACAGTTCGCCAACAACTACCTGGGCGACACGTACGAGTCCGTGGTGTCCGCGGGACGTGCCGGCTACAGGGTGACCGAGATACCCGCCGGACTACTGGAGCGGCAGAACGGTGAGTCAACTGCCTCGACGGGCTCGGCGGTTCGCTTCACGTTGAAGGGGCTTGGTGTCGCAATGCTCGGCTTCCACAAACGGCTCGGGCGGGCCGAGCGCGGAGGGTCAGTCGCGACCGATCGGCACCACGCGGATCGAGCCAGCCGACCTGACAACGTTCCGTCCGTCGAGCAGCACCGTCACACCGGGCAGCTTCTTCTCGTCGAGCGTCACGTACTCGGGGTGGTCGGCCTGCAGGATGGCGGCGTCGGCTTGCTCCCCGAACGCCCACGGCTCGAGGCCCTCGTGGCGCAGTTCGTCGTCGGTGTACATCGGGTCGTGCACCACGGCAGTCGCACCGCGACGCGTGAGTTCCTGCACTGTGGGGAACACACCTGAGAAGGCGGTCTCCTTCACGCCTCCGCGGTAGGCGGCACCCAGAACCACGACCTTCTTCCCCTTCAGGGGCCCGACCTGCTGCTCGAGTCGTTCAACTGTGTGAACAGGCATCTGCGCGTTCGCCTCGCGGGCGGCTCGGACAACAGTGGCCGATGGGTCGTTCCACAGGTACATGCGCGGGTAGATGGGGATGCAGTGGCCGCCGACCGCGATGCCCGGACGGTGGATGTGGCTGAACGGCTGGCTGTTGCACGCGTCGATCACGGCGTACACGTCAATGTGGTGCTGTTGAGCGAACAGTGCGAACTGATTGGCCAATCCAATGTTCACATCCCTGTATGTCGTCTCGGCGAGTTTCGCCATCTCCGATGCCTCGGGGCTGCCGAGGTTCCACACGCCGTTCGCGCGGGGCAGATCGTCGCGCGGGTCGAAGTCGAGCACCGCTGAGTAGAACCGCTCCGCAGCGGCTCCGCACGATTCGGTGAGGCCGCCGACGAGTTTCGGATAGCGCCGCAGGTCGTGGAACACACGGCCCGTGAACACACGCTCCGGGCTGAACGCGAGATGGAAATCGGTGCCGGCCTGCAGTCCGCTGCCCTCCTCGAGCATGGAGGCGAAGCGGTTCCGGGGGGTGCCGACCGGGAGGGTGGTCTCGGAGCTGACGAGGGTTCCCTTCGTCAGGCCACGGGCCACGTCACGGGTGGCGGCATCCATCCACCCGAAGTCGGGGACTCCCTCCGCGTCCACAAAGAGAGGCACGACGATGACCACCGCCTCCACCCCGG
>JBJTFB010000209.1:0-2979 GCA_046093205.1 Acidimicrobiales bacterium | reverse complement strand
CCATGACCCCACCCAGGGCATGCGCCAGGGCAACGACATGGGCACCCAGTACCGCAGCGCGGTGTACTTCGCCGGTGAGGAACAGCGTGTGGCCGCAGAGTCCTCACGTGACCGCTACCAGCAGAGACTGACCGACGCCGGGTACGGGCCGATCACCACCGAGATCGCCCCCCTCGGGGACTTCTTCTACGCCGAGCCGTACCACCAGCAGTACCTCGGCAAGGTGCCGCACGGCTACTGCGGCATCGGCGGCACCGGGGTGTCCTGCCCCGTCGGTCTTCTCGCTGATTGACCCGAAACGCCGTCTAGTCGACGAACGACACCTTGCCTGCGTCGCGCATCTGGTCATCCGTGGGCTTGCGGAAGATCACCAGCATCACCACACCCGCAAGGAAGTAGATCGCGGCGTTCATGTTCCATGCGTGGTGGATGGTGCTGAAGTCCACCCCGTCGAAGCCTTTGCCCGATGCCTGCGCGGCGAAGATCTGGCTGATCGCCGGTGCGGCAATCGTGAGCGAGAGCGGTGCGCCGAGAGCCGTGCCCACCTGACGGAAGGTGCTGTTCAGGGCCGACCCCATCGCGAACTGCGTGGGCTTCAGGAATGCCGTAGCCGACGACGACAACGTGGAGATGCTGAGGCCCACACCCGTCCCCGTCATGATCATCCATCCGAAGTAGTGGGTCCAGTACGAGGGCTCCACCGGCACGAAGTTGGTGAGGCCCAGTGTTCCGAGCGAGAGCAGCACCGCACCGACGAAGAGGACCCGCGCGTGGCCGTACTTCGTGGCGAACCTGCCCGCGAACGGCGCGATGAAGGCCGCCATGCCGGGTCCGGGCATCGTGGCGAGGCCCGACTGTGCCACGCCGTATCCCCACACAGCCTGCAGCCAGGTGGTGTTCAGCAGCCACATGCCGATGAAACCGATGCTGAAGAACACACCGGAGATGTTCGCGGCAACCACGAACGGCAACTTGAACAATTTCAGGTCGAGAAGGGGTGACTCGATGCGTGTGCACCGCACCGCGAACATCGCCACGAGGAGGAGTCCCGCCGCGATGGAGGCGAGGTTCCGGCTGTCGAGCCAGCCCCACTCCTCGCTCTGGGAGATTCCGAGAACCACGAGTGCGACGCCGACGAACCCGTAGAACGCGCTCGGGTAGTCCACCTTGCGGGTCGCGTTCTCGTCCCTGCTCTCGTGCAGCACGCGCCGTCCGATGAGAACGGTGACCACGGTGAGGGGCACGTTCACGAAGAAGAGCGAGCGCCAGCCGAATGAGTCCACCAGCAGCCCGCCGATTGACGGCCCGAGCGCGGCGGCGAGGCCACCCGTGGCACCCCACACACCGATGGCCTGGGTGCGCTTCTCCACCGGGAACTCGGGCAGAACCAGCGCAAGGGACGCCGGCGTGAGCATCGCTCCGCCGAGAGCCTGGATGACACGCGCAATCACGAGCACGATGGCCGATGGTGCGATGCCGCACAGAAGCGACCCGATGCTGAACAGGGTGAGACCGCGCAGGAACGAGGCCTTGCGTCCGAAGACGTCGGCGAAGCGACCGGCGGTGAGCAGACCGGCGGCATATGCGATGGAATATGCGGAGAACACCCAGGTCATGAGGGTGGGGTGACCGAGGTCGTCGATCATGGCCTTGCGCGCGACCACAACGATGGAGGTATCGAGTGACACCAAGAACGTGGATGATGAAGTGAGGGCCAGCACCCTCCATGCGCGCGACACGCGTGACTTCTCAGTGTCGGACATGGGGGCCTCCTCCGGACGGACCTTGACCACCATAGTGACGGTGGTCGTTGCACCGACGAACCGCGCCCACGAAGAACACGCTGCAGGTCCTGCCCGGTCGGAGGCCAACCACCACGCACGAAGTTCGCGTGCGGTCCACCGCACCACACGGGGACGCTGGCGACGGTGTTGGACTAGTCCCAGCCGTGGCGACGGATGTGGTCCCCGTCGGCGTTCCTCGGCCTGCCTCGCCAGCGAATCTCTCCCGGTGTGGCGCTGAGCTTGGCCACCAGGCCCTGCATCGGGGTTCCCTCCACCTCGATGACGGCGTTGCGTGCTGCGTAGTGCGGATCGGCGGCGATGTCCGACATGTCCATGATCGGGCCCGCTGCCGCGTCTGCCGCGGTGAGATCGTCGAGCGCCTGCTTCTGGGTGCGGGCTGCACACCAGGCCCGCATCGCCGTCTCGATCTCCTCGCGGTGGGCCACGCGGCCCTCGAACGACGCGAAGCGCGGGTCATCACCGAGGCCGAGCAGGGCCATCACCCGTTGCGCAACGGAGTCGCTGCTGGTGGAGAGACCGATGAACTTGTCGTCGCTGCACCGGTAGGCACCGCGCGGCACGGTGTAGGGGATTCCCGAGCCCATGCGCTCTTGCAGCTCGCCGCGGGTGAGCCACACGCTGATCAATGGCCCGAGGAGATGGAAGATGGACTCCAGCAGCGACACGTCGACCACCTGGCCGCGACCACTGTGGAGGGCAACCATCGTGGCGAAGGCGGCGACGAGACCCGTCACCTCGTCGGTGAGGGCGAACGCCGGCATCATCGGGTCACCCCCGGGCTGGCCGCTGATTGCGGCGACACCACCCATTGCCTCGGCGATGGTGGCGAAACCCGGCCTCGATGCGTACGGGCCAGTCTGACCGAAACCAGTGACACGGGTGACGACGAGATTGGGATTGCGAGCCAACAGCACATCCGGTCCGAGACCGAGCTTTTCGAGCACACCGGGCCTCAAGTTCTCCACCAGCACGTCGGCACCATCCACCAAGTGCAGGAACACTTCGCGGTCTGCGTCGTCCTTCAGGTCGAGATCGACGGTGCGCTTGTTGCGGTTCACGAACCTCCACCACAGCCCCTCGCCGTCTGCCGGGTCACGCCAGGCCATGTTGCGCAGGCTGTCGCCGCCGTCGGGTCGCTCCACCTTGATCACGTCCGCACCGAAGTCGGCGAGAT
>JBJTFB010000208.1:0-5498 GCA_046093205.1 Acidimicrobiales bacterium | reverse complement strand
CGCCGAGCGCGCCGGCAACGGCGACAGCAGACAAAAAGCAAAGCAACCGGGCCACGGAACCATCGTCACACGCCCACTAGGGTCGGACAAATCATGGTTGCGCAACATGGGCACGATGTCGTGCTGGTCGTCGACTTCGGGTTCCTCCCTCTCTTTGCCCGTGTTGCCTACGACCACGGCGCCGACCCCTTCGGGATGCTCGCCGCCCGGTTCGGGCTTGCGATGGTGTTCGCGCTCGTGCTGCGTGCCGTGGTGAGACGCGGCGTGCCGTGGCCCCCGGTGCACAGGTCGGTGCCGGTGCTTCTTCTCGGGGGACTCGGGTACGGGCCGCAGTCGACGTTCTATTTCAACGGGGTCCAGCGCATCGACGTGAGTCTCGCGACAGTCATCTTCTTCGTGTTCCCGGTGTTCGTCGTCATCGCCGACTGGGCGGTGTTCCGCGCGCGACCCACGCGGGCGATGACAGTGTGTCTGGCCGTCACCGTGACAGGGGCGGCCCTGACAGCCGGTCAGGTCGGTTCGGGCAGCACTGCCGGCATCGCGTTCATGCTGGCCGCCGCCGCCTGGTACACCGTCTACATACTCGTGTCGTCGCGCATCCTCCGCGGGATCGACCCCGTCACATCGATCACGCTCGCCATGATCGGCGCCGCTGTCGCGCATGTGGTGGTGCTGTTCGCAGCGGACGCACACCTCCCGGTTGATGCGACGGGTTGGTGGGCGGCGGCCGGGGCCGCGGCGGTGTCGACTGTCCTCGCCATGGGACTCTTCTTCGCCGGGGTCACCGTGGTCGGTCCCGGTCAGGCAGCCGTGCTGAGCACCGTCGAGCCGGTGGTGTCGATCGCGGTCGGGGTGTGGCTGCTGGACGAGTCACTCGGCGCTGTGCGCGCGGCCGGCGCGGTGCTCGTTCTGGTGGGTGTGACCGTCCTCGCACGCCTCTCGGCGCGTCGCGCCTAGCGGTGCTCGCAGAGGTACGTCTCGACCGCCGAGAGCATCTCGGAGTACACGTGCTCGTTGTGCTCTGCCTTCGCGGACTCCCACCAGGTGATTCGCATCGCCAGCACGGTGAGGAATGCGAGGACCGCAGCGTCGGTGAGGGCCACGTGGCTCAGCTTGTAGACACCCGCGAAACTGCCGCCGGGGTTCGTCTGCCAGAACCAGAGGAAGTTCGCGCTCGGCTGCTGGTTCTGCAGGAACAGCGCGAACGGCTCGATCACCTGCGACAGCGCCAGCCAGGTGAGGAGGATCGGCAGGAACAGTGCGCCGGCACGGACGATCTGCAGCAATCTCGGTGACTGGGTGCGGAACGGCATCACCTGGTCGACGTGCGCGCGGGCCCACTTCTGCTGGTTCGTCCCGTCACGCAGGTCGTTCACGAACGACTGTGCCGCCGCCCCCAGGCGGTCCCTCTGTTTCGACGCCTTGAGCCAGGCGTCGACCGCCCGCACTGCATCGGCCTGTCGGTCACGCGTGTCCATGTTCTCCACCCTGTTCAACATTCTCGTCCGGTGCCGTTGTGTCCGTTTGGTTCGTCATCTGGTGCAGTCCTCATCGAGGACCGGCCCGCTGAAGAGCAGGTACACGATCATCAGGTAGGAGCCCGCGCCGCCCACCGAGACCCGTTCACCGTTCACGTTCACGACCTGTGCTCCGCCCGTGCGCATCTCCACGCGCTCGAGGAGCGGCGTCGAGGTGCGCAACGCCCCGAGCCGGGCCTTCGCGCGACCGTCGCCATCACCGGGTGACTCACCCGAGCCGAAACCGCCCATTACGATGACGAGACCGGGCTTTGCCTGGTCGGCCGTCCACCCGCGCTTCTGCAGTTCCTCGGTGATCGCAGTCTCAATGCGCGGCCCGCCGCTCTTGATGTTGGCCGGCACCTTCACCGGGAACTCGACACAGCTCAACTGGAAAGTCGGTGGCGCGGTGGTCGCCGTGGCACCGCCGGAGGGCGCCGACGCGGTGATGACAGCCGAGCCGAGCCCGACGACCATGAGGGCGAGGAAGAGGTCGGCATAGATCCAGCCCGCACCGTCTTCCTGGTGGGCGCGGCGACCAAAACGCCTAGACATGATCACGGCGAGAAATGGATGCTGCCGCGTTGATCACGGCACCCACAGTAGTCCGTGTGTGTCCGTGACCGGGGTGCCCGGCGTGCGGGGACCTACAGTTGGTCCGGGACCCACATGGCAACGAAGAAGACCCCGCCGAAGACGCGCAGACGCTCCCCCATCAGCAGGGACGAGGGCGAGCGGCGGTTGATCGAGGCCACCATCGGGCTTCTTGCTGAACGGTCGATCGGGGAGGTGGGGGTCCGGGACATCGCTGCCCGTGCGGACGTGAACCACGGCTTCGTGCACACCTGGTTCGGCGGGAAGAACGCGCTCCTGCAGCGGGTGGTGGCCCATCTGCTCGAACGTGTGGCGGGTACCGTGCGCAGCGCACCGTCGGGCGCGCTTGCTGCACGACCGTTCGACCCGGACGTTCAGCTGGTCATCCGGGTCGTCATGTGGCTCGCGCTCGAGGGCGAGGAGGTCATGAATCTCACAGATTCGGCCGTGATCTCCGCGCTCGCCGAACGCTACGTCGAGGTCGAGGGCCTCCGGCCCGACGATGCACACATCGCCGCCCAGCAGGCCGTGGCGATCGCGGTTGCCACCGTGATGTACGGCCATGTGGTCGGCCTGAAGTCGAACGACGACACGATGAAGGTGTTCACCCTCTGGCGTCACATCCTCGGGTTGCTGGCACAACACCCCTCCCCATAGCCTTGCCGTGCCGGGCAACCGGCAGCACAACAGAGCACCCCTTGCAGGGTTGGGTGAAAGTCCCGACCGGCGGTCACAGCCCGCGAACCCCGTTGCCTCGGTGACGGGGCCGACCCGGTGGAATCCCGGGGCCGACGGTCACAGTCCGGATGGGAGCAAGGAACTTGTCATGGAATCACATCCGGCGTCCGATCGCCGCGGTGATGACGTCCGTGCGCTGATGAGGCGCGCGGTCGACGTCGCCTGGTCCGCGCGCATCCGTGCGCGCCCGAACCCATGGGTGGGTGCCGTGCTCGTGTGCCCCGACGGCCGCGTGTTCGAGGGTTCGACCAACGAACCCGGCGGACCCCATGCGGAGGTCGCGGCGATTGCCGCCGCGCGTGAGGCCGGCGCACCGACAGCGGGTGCAACCCTGGTGTGCACACTCGAGCCGTGCGACCACACCGGCCGAACCGGCCCCTGCACGCGCGCGATTGTTGATGCCGGCATCACACACGTGGCCTACGCGATCGATGACCCCGACAGCAGGGTGTCGGGTGCGGGCCGTGCCCGCCTCGCGGCCGCGGGACTCGACGTGACAGTCGGCGTGCTCGCCGACGAGGTGACGGAGCAACTCGCCCCCTATCTCCACCACCGTCGCACCGGATGGCCCTACGTGGTGCTGAAGATGGCCCTCACACTCGACTCACGCACGGTCGCTCCGGCCGGAGCACGCTGGATCACCGGGGATGCGGCACGCACAAGGGTGCACGCACTGCGTGCCGAGAGTGACGCAATCGTGGTGGGCATCGGCACTGTCCTTGCCGATGACCCGGAGCTCACCGTACGCCATGTCATCGGACCGTCCCCGCGGCGCATCGTCCTGTCACGCAATGCGGCGGTGCCGGCCGGAGCACGCGTGAACCCATGTGACACATGGTCGCGCGGAATCGACGGGCTGCTCGACGAACTCGGCCGGGACGGCGCCCTGCAGGTGCTCGTGGAGGGAGGACCCGCCGTTGCCGGCGCGTTCCAACCCGCCGGCCGCATCGACCGGGAAGTGCGGCTCGTCGCGCCCGTACTGGGTGGCAACAGCGGGGCCGCAGGGATGTTCCCGCGGGGCACGCACGAACCCGGTGCACTGGCCGACAACCGTCTGGTGTCGGCGACGGTGCTGGGCGACGACCTGGAACTGGTTCTCGAACCGAGGAGAGAGAAGGACGCAGCATGAGCAACAACGGATTCGCACCCATCCCCGAGGTGATCGCCGCCATCGCGCGCGGGGAGATGGTCGTGATGGTGGACGACGAGGACCGTGAGAACGAGGGCGATCTCATCATGGCCGCCGAGTTCGCGACCGCGGAGAAGCTTGCGTTCATCATCCGCCACACGAGCGGCGTGGTCTGCGCCCCCATGACGAACGACCGCTGCGACGACCTCCGGCTGCCCCTCATGGTGGAGCAGAACACCGAGAGCCAGCGCACGGCGTTCACCGACACCGTCGACCTCATCGAGGGCACCACCACGGGCATCAGCGCATCCGACCGTGCCGCCACGCTCCGTGCACTCGCGGACCCCGAGAGGTTGCACACCTCGTTTGCGCGCCCCGGGCACATCTTCCCGCTGCGCGCCCGCGAGGGTGGGGTTCTGAAGCGTGCCGGGCACACCGAGGCCGCGGTTGATCTCGCGCGGCTGGCAGGTTGCCGCCCGGTCGGAGTGATCTGCGAGATCCAGAACGACGACGGCACGATGATGCGTCTCCCGGAACTGCGCGAGTTCTGTGCCGCACACGGACTGCTCCTCTCGTCGATCGCGGAATTGATCCGCCACCGCAGGAACAACGAACGACTAGTGGAGCGGATGGGGGACGCCCTCGTGCCCACCGAATACGGCGAGTTCCGCTGTGTTGCGTACCGGAGCACGATCGACGGTGTCGAGCACCTCGCGTTCGTGAAGGGTGACATCTCCGACGGCGAGCCCGTTCTCGTGCGTGTGCACAGCGAGTGCCTCACCGGGGACGTGTTCTCGTCACGGCGCTGCGACTGCGGGCCGCAGCTCGCAGCCGCGATGGAGCTTGTGTCGCGCGAGGGCCGCGGCGCGATCGTCTACCTGCGCGGCCACGAGGGCCGCGGCATCGGAATCGGTCACAAGATCCGCGCCTACTCGCTGCAGGACAGCGGTCTCGACACGGTGGACGCAAACCTGGAGCTCGGACTGCCCGTCGACAGCCGTGAGTACGGCATCGGTGCACAGATCCTCGCCGACCTCGGTGCCCGCAGGCTGAGGCTCATGACCAACAACCCAGCAAAGTACGGAGGTCTCGGGGGCTTCGCAATCGAGGTGGTGGAACGGGTGCCGCTGAACACCGTGCCCACACCGGAGAACGAGGCATACCTGCGCACCAAGCGCGAGAGACTCGGTCACCTCATCGACATCGACTCACCCGGCAAGCCCGACTCAACGAGCAAGGGGGCATGACATGACACGTGCAGGCTCGACCGGGAGCCACGACCTCCCCGACGGCAGAGGACTGCGGGTTGCCGTCGTGGCGGCACGCTTCAACGACCACATCGTGACGAGGCTCCGCGACGGCGCGCTCGACGGTCTCATCCGATGCGGAGTGGCCCGGGACGACATCGAGGAACTCTGGGTGCCGGGGGCGTTCGAGCTCCCGTTGGCGGCCAAGCTGCTCGCCCGGACGGGCCGCATCGACGCCGTCATCTGCCTGGGGGTCGTGATCCGCGGCGACAC
>JBJTFB010000207.1:0-6924 GCA_046093205.1 Acidimicrobiales bacterium | reverse complement strand
CCTCATCCAGGAGGGCGTGTCGTTCGCCGCACTCGGTCTCGTCGTTGTGGACGAGCAGCATCGTTTCGGCGTGGAGCAGCGCGCGCGGTTGCGCGACAAGTCAGCCGACGGCGCGGGCACACCCGATGTCCTCGTGATGACCGCGACACCCATCCCGCGCACAGCGGCGATGACGGTGTACGGCGACCTCGACGTGAGTGTGCTCGATGAGCTGCCGCCGGGCCGCACACCGATCGACACCCTGTGGGCGAACAACCCCGTGTCAGTCGCCGCAATGTGGTCCGACGTGCGGTCCGCTCTGGAACGGGGCGAGCAGGCGTACGTGGTGTGCCCCCTCATCGAGGAGAGCGAGAAGCTCGAGGCCGCCTCGGCGGAGCAGGTTCGCGACGAGCTCTTCGCCGGCGAGCTGGCCGACCACACGGTCGAGCTGCTCCACGGCCGCATGACCTCGAACGAGAAGGAGGTCGTGATGGAACGTTTCCGCAGCGGCGCCTCCGGCGTGCTGGTGGCCACCACGGTGATCGAGGTGGGGGTCGACGTGCCGAACGCGACCCGCATGGTGATCCTGGACGCCGACAGGTTCGGCATCGCGCAGCTGCACCAGCTGCGCGGACGTGTCGGCCGCGGCACCGTGGCATCGCGGTGCCATCTCGTCACCCGCACCGACGACCCCTCGCCGCGCGTCGAGGCGCTCGTGGGTTCCACCGACGGATTCGTGCTCGCCGAGGAGGACCTGCGTCTCCGCGGCGAGGGCACCCTCATGGGCACCATCCAGAAGGGTCGCTCCGACCTCAGACTCGCGTCGTTGCAGGGCGACCTCGACCTCATCCAGGCGGCCCGTACCGCGGCGGTGGCGATCGTGGGCGAGGACCCCGACCTGTCGGCGCATCCTTTGCTCGCCGACGAGATCGATCTGTACTTCACCGAGGAGCAGGAGGACAACCTCCAGAAGGGCTGACCCTGCTCGGCTACCGTGCGCCGTGGGACGGCATCGACTCGGGGGGCCATGAAGGTACGCGACAGGCACGTGGTGGTGACCGGAGGGTCGCGCGGCATCGGTGAGGCGCTGGCCCGCGAGTTCGCCCGGCGCGGTGCACGTGTCACCGTGGTGGCGCGCAGCCCCGACTCGCTGCGCCGTGTGGCCGCCGAGATCGGTGGCAACGCGGTGGTGGCCGATCTGTCCGACGACAGTGTCGTCGACACTCTCATCGCGGACATCGAGGCGAGGCACGGGGAGATCGATGTGCTGGTGAACAACGCCGGGCTCGAGACGACACTTCCGTTCGCCGTGGAGGACCCGCGCGCCATCCGCGCCGTGTCGCGGCTGAACTACGAGGTACCGCTGATGCTCGCGCGCCAGGCACTGCCCGGCATGCTCGCCCGGGGTCGCGGGCACATCGTGTTCGTGTCGTCTCTCGCGGGCACCGCGGGTTTCCCGGGCATGGCGGTGTACTGCGGCACGAAGGCGGGCATCCTCAACTTCTTCTCGTCACTGCAGCGAGAACTCAAGCACTCTCCGGTGGGGCTCACGGTGCTGTCACCGGGCCCTGTCGACACGCAGATGTGGGACAACGTCGAGACCTCGTCGCCCGAGACACAGAAGGTCGTGCGCAGGTTCCAGATGCTGCGGCTCATCCCCAAGGCATCGCCGCAGGACATCGCACGGCGCACGGTATCCGCGGTGGAGTCCGCGCGACCGTTCGTGCGCGACCCGAAGCGACTGTCAATCAACTTCTGGCTGAACATGCTGCCGACGCGCATCTCGAACGCTGCCGCGGTCGGCATCCGTTTCGACCCGCTCGACCGCTCGAACACCCGTCACCCCTGACGCCGGCGTCCCCGGGCGGAGGGTCAGTCCTGTGCGTCCGTGATGTCATCCTCCTCGAGGATGAGGTCCCACCTGTCGAGACAGTCGCGGCACCGGTACGTCACCACGTCCCCCACGAGCCACACGCCGTCCTCCCGCGGTGCGGTGATGAGCCCGCACGGCCCGCCGCAGTCCACGCACACGATCGACTCCGCCGGGCCCCTCATCTCCGTAGTCTGTCGTGCATGCGGGTCGTTTCCGGTGAACTGCGCGGCCGCCGCATCGAGTCCCCGTCGGGTGATGCCACCCGTCCCACCACCGACAAGGTGCGGGAGGCCGTGTTCAACGCGCTCGGCAGCACCGGGCTGCTGGTCGATGCGGTGGTGCTCGACCTGTTCGCCGGGACCGGTGCGATGGGTATCGAGGCGCTGTCGCGCGGGGCATCACGCTGCGTTTTCGTGGAGCGTGACCGCAGGGCGCTCGAGGTGCTGCGCCGGAACATCGACTCGCTCGGTCTCGGCGCACGGTCGGAGATCGTCGCCGGTGACGCGTTGACGTCGGCATCGCGCGCAGCAGACATCGTCATCGCCGACCCGCCGTACGGATTCGACGGGTGGGAACGTCTCCTCGGTTCGGTCACCGCGGGGGTCGTGGTGACCGAGGCGGACTCGCCCGTCGGGGCACCGGAGGGATGGGAGACCGTCCGTGAACGCCGCTACGGCCGGACCCACGTGACGTTCCTCGCGAGAGCCGGTGCACCGCAGGATCGCGGGGGTGGGGATACGGTGGAGGCGCCATGAGCACCGTGCTCTACCCCGGAAGTTTCGACCCGTTCCACCTCGGTCACCTCGACGTGGTCGAGCAGGCATGCACCCTGTTCGGCTCCGTGGTTGTGGCGGTCATGCACAACCCGGACAAGCCCTCGGGTGCCCTGTCCACCGGTGAGCGCGTGGAGATCGCCCGTTCGTCGACGTCGCATCTCCCCGGGGTCGAGGTGCGGGTATTCCCGGGGCTCGCGGTCGATGCGGCACGCGAGGCTGGTGCGCTCTGCATCGTGAAGGGTCTGCGCACCTCCGGCGACTTCGAGGTCGAGCAGCAGATGGCGCACACCAACTTCGCGGTGTCCGGGGTTCGCACGGTGTACGTGCCCTGCACCCCGGCCCTCTCGTTCGTCTCCAGCAGGTTCATCCGCGACATCGCCGGCAACGGTGGCGACATCTCGTCCATGGTGCACCCGACGGCCCTCGGGGCCCTCCGCACCGCACTCGGAAAGGGCAAGTGATGCCTCGCGACCGGTTCGACAGCTTCGACGACGACCTGATCGACGACACCTACCCCCAGCCGGCACCCGTGCAGGCCCGACTCGGTGACAGCGAGGTGCTCCTGCGCCGGGTGGTCGACATCATCGCCACGGCCCCGAGCGTGCCGCTCTCGAGCACGCCCCGCATCGACCGCGACGAGGTGATCGAGCTCCTCGAGGACGCACTGCAGCGGCTGCCCGAGGAAATCCGCCAGGCGCGCTGGATGCTGAAGGAGCGCCAGGAGTTCCTCGACAAGACCAAGCGCGAGGCCGACGAGCTGCTCACCGCGGCCCGTCAGCAGGCCGAGCGCATGGTGCAGCGCACCGAGGTGGTGCGCGCCTCGGAGTCGAGGGCACGACAGATCATCGACTCCGCCGACGAGGAGTGCCGCCGTCTTCGCAACGAGACCGAGGACTTCCTCGACCAGCGCCTCGCCAGTTTCGAGATCCTCATCGACCGGCTGCAGAAGACCGTCTCCACCGGCCGCCAGCGCCTGTCCATCGGGATGCACGACACGTCGGTGCCCGAAGCCGGCGACAGTGCCGGGACCGGCGCCGGGGACGAGGGGCGCGGGGAGAGCGGTCGGGGATTCTTCGACCAGGACCTCCACTGAGGCAACGGTGGCCGCACCGCTCCTCATCAACGTCGTCGAACTGCTGCGACGGCCCGGCACCACGAAGAAGGTCGCCGTTGCGGTCGATGCGACCGACCTCGTGTTCGACGACGACCGCATCGTCGACGTGCCGGTCGAGGTGAACCTCGACCTCGAGTCGATCTCGAACGGGATCACGGTCCGCGGCGCGGCCTCGGCCACCTGGCACGGTGAGTGCCGGCGCTGCCTCGCGCCGATCGAGCACCGCATGACCGTCGACCTCGACGAGCTGTACCAGCAGGTGCCCGACAACCCGGACGCCCATCCGATCGGCGGTGACCAGGTTGACCTCCTGCCGATGGTGCGCGAGAACATCCTCGTCGCCATTCCCGTCGGCCCGCTGTGCCGCGAGGACTGCCCGGGCTTCTGTCCGCAGTGCGGGGCCGACCTCGCGCAGGCCCCGTGCGGGTGCACGACGCAGGTCGGGGACGACCGCTGGGCCGCTCTTGATGCCCTGAAGGGGCGACTGCCCGAGCCCCCGGGGTGAGAGCGGCCCGTTTCGGGCTATCCTTTCCCGGCCCCCACAGAGGGGCTCATGTGCCTCGAAACCAAGGGAGACCACGGTGGCCGTTCCCAAGAAGAAGAAGTCGAAGTCGAAGACCCGCATGCGTCGGGCCTCGAACTGGCGCCTTGACGCGCCGTCGCGCAGCGTGTGCCCCCGTTGCCGCGCAGCCAAGCTTCCGCACACCGTCTGCGGGACCTGCGGCTGGTACAAGGGCCGCGTGGCCGTCGACGTCGAGCAGTAAGCCCGCACATGTTGCCGGTCGCAGTCGATGCGATGGGTGGCGACAGAGCCCCCGGTGAGATCCTTGCGGGCGCCCTCGAGGCGGCCGCGGCCGGCATACCTGTCGTTCTCGTCGGCCCCGAGAACCTCGATGGCCGCGGGGACCTCCCGCTGATCGCAGCATCCGAGGTCATCGAGATGGACGACGACCCCGCCACCTCGGTGCGCAAGAAGCGCGACTCCACGCTCGTGCGCGCCGCCGAGGCCGTGCGTGACGGCAGGGCGAGTGCGATGATCTCCGCCGGCAACACCGGTGCCACCATGGCGAGCGCCCTCCTGCGCATGGGCCGCAGCAAGGGTGTCCACCGCCCGGCGATCGCCACCCCGGTTCCCGTCCCCGGCGGCACCCCGACGGTGCTGCTCGATGCGGGGGCAAACGCAGAGGTGCAGGCCGACTGGCTCGTGCAGTTCGCCGTGATGGGTTCGGTGTACGCACGCCGGCGCTACGGCATCGAGAACCCGAAGGTCGGTCTCCTCTCGATCGGGGAGGAGCCCGGCAAGGGCGACACACTGCGCAAGGACGCGTGGGACCTCCTCTCGGCCGAGCCGAGCATCAACTTCATCGGCAACGTCGAGGGTCGCGACATCATGACCGACACGGTCGACGTCGTCGTCACCGACGGGTTCACCGGCAACGTGGTGCTGAAGACGCTCGAGGGAACCCTCAAGACGGTCATCAAGGCGCTGTTCGGCGCCTTCGCCGACCCCGCGTACAAGGAGCATGCGGACGCCCTGATGCCCGCGCTCCTCCCGATGTATGCCACGTTCGACCCCGACAACACGGGCGGTGCGATCCTCCTCGGCATCGACGGGGTGTGCATCATCTCGCACGGCTCCAGCAGCGCGCGGGCCATGGTGAACGGCATCAAGGTCGCACAGGAAATGGTGGGGACCGGCATGGTCGACGCATTGCGTGACGCCATCGCCGCAACGACCGGGGGGAAAGAGGCCGCACAATGAGCATCGACCGAAACCAGGTGCTCGGCACCGTCACACGTCACCTTGCCGACATCCTCGAGATCGAGGCATCGGGCATCACCGAGGACCAGCGGTTTGCCGACGATCTCGGCGCCGACTCCATCGCACTCATCGAACTGGTCGACGCGCTCGAGCAGGAGTTCTCCGCCACCCTCGAGGGGTTCTCTTTCGATGACGACGAGCTGGCCGGCCTGAAGACTGTGCGCGACGCCGTCGACTACGTGATGCGCGCCCACGGCGCCTGACCACGGGGAACCGGATGCTCCGCGGCGGCGAGCCCGATCTCGCTGAACTGATGCGCCGGCTCGGGCACGGGTTCACCGACCCTTCGCTGCTCCGGCTCGCGTTGGTGCACCGTTCGTGGCAGGCGGAGAACGGTGAGCCCGACTCGAACGAGAGGCTCGAGTTCGTCGGTGATGCGGTGGTCGGCCTCGTGGTTGCCGAGGCCGCGTACCACCGTCTTCCGGACGACCCCGAGAGCCGCCTGAGCGACCTGCGCCAGGCCGTCGTGAACACACAGGCACTCGCGGAGCGTGCGCGGTCGATCGGCCTCGGCGACTTCATGCTGCTCGGCGTGGGGGAGACCGCGGGCGGCGGTCGCGACAGGGAGTCCATCCTCGGGGACGCGTTCGAGGCAATCATCGGCGCGGTGTTCCTCGACGGCGGACTCGACACCGCGAGGGCTTTCGTGCGCCGCATGCTGGACGAGGAGATCGAGCGCACGATCCCCGTGCTCGACACGATCGATGCCAAGACGGCCCTCCAGGAGGTCTGCGCCCGTCGCGGCAGCACACCGCCCCACTACGCCACCGAGGGAGAGGGACCCGACCACGAGCGCGTGTTCACCGCGACCGTGACGATCGACGGGCAGGTGGCCGGCACAGGCACCGGCCGCACGAAGAAGGCCGCGGAACAGGTCGCGGCGCGGGTCGCACTGCGCTCGCTCGACGGCTGACATGCCCGAGCTCCCCGAGGTGGAAACCGTGCGGCGGGGCATCGAATCGCGCGCCGTCGGCCGCAGGATCGTCTCGGTCACGGTGGGCCGCGAGCGTTCGGTGCGCAGGGTCGGCCGCGAGGCGGTGGTGCGCGGTCTCGAGGGGGCGACCATCACGGGCACGTCGCGCCGGGGCAAGTACCTGCTTGCCGACCTCGACACCGGCGACAGGATGATGATCCACCTGCGGATGAGCGGCCGGGTTCTCGTCGTTCCCGTCGGAACCGCGCGACCCCCGCACACCCACGTGACGATGTCGCTCGCGCCGTGCGACGGTGCCGCGGACGAGTTGTTGTTCGTCGACCCCCGCACGTTCGGTGAGGTGGTGGTGTACGACGCGACCCGGGAACACGAGGTGCTGCCCGAACTCGGCCGGCTCGGGGTCGACCCCATCGCGGAGCCGTTCGA
>JBJTFB010000206.1:0-13427 GCA_046093205.1 Acidimicrobiales bacterium | reverse complement strand
TCCTCGTGGCACGCGGTGTCACCGTGCGCATGGCAACCCACACCCGGGCCACCGAACTGCTCGATTGCGGGACGGTGGTGATGAGCCACGGTGGTCGTCACGCGGCACTGGCCGGCACGTTCCTCAGCCACGGGGTGAACGCGACGGATGAACCTCACCCTGTCAGGCTACGGGTCCAGAACCTCGAACTGCGGCGCACCGGACACCCAGCCGGGCCACTCCGTGAACCGTCTGCCGACTGCGCATTACGGCACCTCACCAGAGTGCGAACTCCTCCGGATGCCGTTGACTGAGTTCCCGGAGAATCTCGGCAGTGACGAGTGCATCCGTCAGAGCACTGTGATCTGGTTTCACGCTGACACCGAACAGATTCCGGGCAGCCTCGAGCGACAGCCTCCCATAGCCGAGATTCCCCAGGAGAGCCATGGAACACACGAATGGAGGCGGAGGTTCACGTCGAATCCGGGTGAATTCGTGACTGACACGAGCGTGATCGAAAGGAGCATTGTGCGCCACCACCCGAAGTGTTCCGAACATCCGGGCCAGGGACTCCGAGACCTCCCTGAAGCGCGGAGCATTCTGGAGCATCGCTGTGGTGATGCCGTTCACCGCCGTGATGTCGTCATCTATCCACTTGTCACCACGGAAGAGGGAGCTCCACTCACCCGTCGTCTCTCCCCCACCGTCAAGGAACACCAGACCCAATTCCACTACCCGCGACGAAGCATGCAGGCCGGTCGTTTCGCAGTCGAGAACCACCACCCGACTTCCGGCGATCACCTCGGTGTTGGGAAAGGGAACAGGCACCCCAGACCTGTTCATTCATCGATCCCGCACATGCTGGATCTTCCGAAACAGTCGATGACCAGAACGGCCAGGTCAACTTCCCCGGGCTCGATCTCCACCTGGATGAATCTCTCACCCCCGGAATCGAGTCGGGCCAGGATCCTCGTCTCGCCGGCAGTAAGGCTGACCAGATATGCCGCGTGAATCCACCAGGAGATCGACCGGTTGGCGGACTCCATCACATCGTCACCGATGAGAAACTCCCCTGCCGATTCGATGAAGCATCGCATCTCATCATCTCCGACTGCCTCGAGTTCGAGATTGCGAATCTGGACCGACTCCGTGGTGCATTCAACAGAGCCTGTCACCCTCACGGGCAGAGGCAGCAACGACACCGAGAGCCGATTGTCGCTTGCATCCATCGACTTGTCCCCGTCGACGACCCTCACGGTGCAACGGGTGGATGCATCGGACCGCACGAGTCGATCCAGCGTCACGGCGCAGGCCAGAGATGACACGTCGGACACGACAAAGTTCCGTCCGGAGGCGAGAGCAGCAACTGCTGTTGTTCCTGATCCGCAGAATGCGTCCGCCACCCAGCCTCCAGGGGGACACAAGGCCTCGATGACACGTCGGATCAGTGCGATCGGCTTCTGGGTGGGATAGCCCGTCAGCTCCTTGGCCCCGGTTCTCACGCCGAATCCGGGAATGTCGGTCCACAACATGTCGACCACTCCCTCTGCCTCGTCGAGGTAGTACTTCTTGTAGGACTTTCCCGTCGACGAGACGTAGATGTCCCCCGCACTGGTCATTCTTTCGATTGCATCCTCCGAATAGTTCCTGGCGTCAACCGCCTTGAACCTCCGCCCGTTGTCGTCGATGTTCCGATACGTCGCCTTCTGCTCGTCCGTGAGGGGAACACGCGGGAGATTGAAATACCAACCCTCTGTCGCCTTGTTGAAGAGAATGATGGAGTCGCAGTTCCTCGGGAACTGCTGGGTGCGGGCCTTGTTTCCCTTACCGCCGGGGTCCCTCCTCCAGTAGACGGTGTTGCGCCAGTGGTCCGAGCCACCGAAGATGTCGTCAAGAAGGGCCCGAACGCGGTAATCCGTCTTCCAGTCAACATGAACCGCCAACCAACCGCGTTCGGAGAGCGCCTCATGGCACGTCAGCAACTTCTCACGGAGCATGTCGAGATACCCGGAAATGCCATCAGCCCAGCGGTCGGAGAAGGCCGGGACGGACACAGCATCGGGCCCGTCATCCGTCAGGGCGACTTCCATTCGGAAGTTCTGGTCGTTGTTGAAAGGGGGATCGACATAGATGAGATCGAATCCGGGGAACGTCTGCCCTCCTTTCGCCCTGCCGAAGGCATCGCTCAGATCGCTGGCATCGCACCTGATCACATAGCCCTCCAGGGCGGCGGAGGACTCACTGCCGAAGAGATCCAACTGTCTCGAGCCCCCCACAGGCAGATGGACGACTTTCGTCAACTCCGGCATCCGCTCAACCCTCAATGGACGTGATGCCCGCCGCAGTTGTCAAAGAAGGCCACATGCAACTTCGACTTACTGAGCGCCTGAAGACGGTACCCCACATGGATGGTGTATTCGGTCTTCTCCGCTCTACCGAACGACACCCTCACTGCACTCTTGTTCTGTCGCACGTCCACGTTGGGAACGTTGCCGTCCATCAGATAACTGACGAGTCCGAAGGAGTCGAACCTGATCAACCTGGCACCACCCTGATTCGGTCTTCCATCAGGAAGTCGCCCCACGACATGCATCAGGTAGTGAGTCCGGGCGAAGTCATGCAACTCGGCCTTGGTGGTGACGGCTGCTGCATCAAGATGATCCTCGTCGTAGAGCCCGAGGAGTTCTGCCAGGAACAGGTCCCAGATCGTCCAGCCAGCAGGAATCGGGGACCTCGGCCTCAGTTTCCTGAAGTGGTCGGGGTAGCCGGCTTTCACCAGGCTCCGGAAGTTCTTGTCAAACTCCAGGTAGTGACCGAGGAAATCCGAGTAGCCGGTCAAGTAATCGGCCTGGGTTACCTCGCCGAGGCCAACCTTGGTCAACTGGGCCTTGATCTCGATGGAGAACGGCGTCGGGGTGGACCTGCTCGTCTGGACATCAGTGAATCCACCCCCGTCCGGAGACACCTGTCCCATCCATTCGGTTGAGCCATCGAAGAGAGACTCTCTTGTCAACAGATTCCGAGCCCAGGCGAGCGCAGTGTCACCATTGATCTGCATCTTCTTGCAGTCGTCAGACCCGTCCCAGGCGGCGAAGTAGGTGTTCAACCTCTTTCTCTCAACCTCGACAACTGCGTCGTCCTTCCTGCCGAGAGCCGCGACCATCCGTTCGAAACTCTGGGCGATCATCGGTGCCCTCGCTTTGCAGTGAACTGCCCGAATCTGGTCCTCGTCGGCGGACTCATCCATGTTCTTGGCGAACTGCACCGGGTGATGTTATCCCGTCGTAGGACCGCGGAATCAGGTGAGTGGGTGCGCATGCTGGGCCAGCGGTGCTGAGCACCAGAAGTACACAGCGGATGAACCTCGCCCTGTCAGGCTAAGGGCGGAGCAGCTCGAACCCGAGGTCCTCATCCACCTGCCCCGTGACCTCGCGACCTGTTGTCGCTTGTACCCACGCCACGGCGGCTGCCGTAGCCGGTCCGTACTGACCATCCACCCTGATGCGAGGCGCTCCACGGACCATCAGTTCCGCCTGCAGGTCGGGTATGACCCCGCCCTCCTCGCACCACTCAACCGGAGGGCCGTTCTCTTCCTCGCGAAGACCACTGCAACTGAATGTGAGCTCGGGAAGGACACGGTCAAAGAACTCGCCATTCCACTTCAGATGGAACTCGAACGTGCGACCCTCCTCGCACGTGGGGACGCAGGTGTTGCGCTCCTCGACAAGGTTGGAGCCCGAGATCCTGCTGAAGTGATCGACAACTCGCCACTCCGATCCAACGATCAGAAGTGCAGTCACATACCGGCTGTCACAGCGCAGGCTCACAAGAAGATCATCATCACCGTCGGCATCGAGGTCACGGAACATCACCGCACTCGGGTCGGCAAGGTCGACCTGAGCCGTCACCGGAAACGCTCGTGCAGGTACGAAGGTGGCGCCCATCATACGACCGACCGTCATCACACCATCATCTGAGGTGTCGGGGTTGCACCCGCCGTTTGCGACACGTACCGTCCACTCCCCCGAAGTGAAATCTACGAACGATTGCTGGACAGGTTGAGCCACACTGTTGAGGACTGTGCTCGTGTCCACAACGCTCTCAACGTCAGAACCGACATTCCTCTCACCGAGAATCGCGAGAGTTGCCGCTCCGGAAAGCATCATTACAGCCACTGCCACCAGAGCCCACTTTTGCTGAATAACGACACGAAGGGGTTCCATCTCCACTGCGCCGTCCTCAACCTCCTCGGTCGGTTCCGTCGAACAAGGATCACACCATGGCTCGCCCGGCGAGTCGACGCTGTCGCGAGATTCCACAGCCGGTGAATCCACCGTAGAACGCTCCGGCTCGAACTCAATCTCTGCTATCTCGGTCTCTGGAGGAAATGTCGGGGGAACAAAGACATCCCTCCACAAATCAGGCTTCACAGTAGAAACCTTGTAGTGGAGATACACCACGGCAATCACCAGCAGCACAGTTACGGCATCCATGAGATGCCATAGACCCGATCCTTCATCCAACTTCGCCCGACCGAAGAATGCGACGGCGAGAAGGAACCAGGTCAGCAATGTCCTCACGACCAGTCCAGCTCGTTTAGCCTCAACGTACTGAACAGCCCTGTCTCTCTCGCTCTCACATCGACTAGCCCAAACGGATAGTTCACCGCCACCCTTCCACGGTTCCACCGATGCCACCACTGACTTGTCACCCATCGTCTCGATCCAGGAAATGACAGATCGGTAACTGTCGGACTCGGTCACCACATCATCAACCTTCACATCGAGCGCGGATTCCACAGTCATTTCAATACGGCTCTGCAGAACTCGTGCACATGCCCTCTTGCCATCGGCAGTTGAGATCCATCTATTCCCCGCGAACCATTCACCAAGAATCAGACCCAAGTGGATGCCGGAGGGGTGACCTATCGCTGAACCCGGCGGCAACTCGGTCACGTCGTTCCTGAGAACTTTCGCTTCAGAGCCATACTTGAACTCCATCTCCAAGCCCGCTAGGTGCAATTGATGCACGGCCGGAATGTCATTGCAGCTGCGTACGAGGGCGGAGAACTCACGCCAGTCCAAGAGTTCGAGACACTCATCGAGAAAGTTCCAGGCTACTTCTGAGTCACACCTCTGGCGGATGCGGTCAATCTCGTCACGGTCAGACATCATCAATCTTCGCCGCACGTCTGGCATCAAGAGCCCGACTTCGACGACCTCCTCGTCGCTGGAACTGAGAAGAACCTCGACATCTCTGAGGGAGAGTTGCCATGAGGAGAGCAGCGCCTCTAGTGCGCTTACCGGGAACACCTCCAATATTCGCGAGACTGACAGTCCAAACCGCTCTCTCCGGTCGGCAGTCAAACGCCGGCCAATACGCTCCAGATGTCCCAATGCAGACATGCTTCCCTGCTCAGCTAGAGCAACAATTTCTCTGATTGTCTGTCCGTGTATGACCGGGTCCAATGCGTCCGTATCGGAGGGAAGGAGACCACCGAGTGAGTCGGAAAAATCATCGAGACGGCGTTGCTCAAGCGCAAGCTGCCGCATTCTCTCCGCTTCGACAATCTGTTGACGTTCGGCGAGGATGCCTGTCACCCGCTCCCTTACGGCTTCTGCAATGAGCGGATGGATACGCTTTGCGATGCCAAGAGAACGCTGGAGGTGTGACAATCGTTCCTCGGGCACCGACGCAATCGTTCGTGCAAGCATGTCAAGAGCATCACGGGCCGATTCGAGAGAGTCGCTTCGGACTGCCTCTCCGCGCTGGACCAGACGGACAAGAAGTTGATCTACGGCCGCTAGCTTCCCCTCGCCCCATGTGAGGCTTGCTTCGGTGTTCGGCACGATGACCGGTCGGATTTCGTGCTGCTCGACTAGGTAATCTGCCACCGAAACCAGATCATCAAGAGTGACCTCGCTGTCAAGGGCCTTGATAATCACCCCGAGGGCTTCTCCGAATATCTCCTTGGCGGAGTTGATCAACTGGAGATCCTGACGGGAGGGTCCAGGTGGAAAGGCAACCACCACCACAGCACCTGTGGCAGAGCTCAACATCCAACTTTGTTGGAGAAATCCATATTCCTGCGACATGGAGGCGGGGTCGTCAAGACCGGGTGTGTCAACCAACGCGAATCCCGTCGGAAGTCGAAGGTCCGGTGACTCATAATGCGCCCTCACCACCTGTGTTGAGTGCGACCTCAGCAGCGCGCGTGCGAATTCGTTCGACGATGGCCCGATATCTAGCAAGTTGCCCTCAGAATCCCACCCATCGGTCCGCAGGGGACCATTCGCGATTCTCGTCACCGCAACCGTCTCCCCGCGATCGTTCACAGGGCACAACTGGACGCCGATGAGTTCGTTGATGAGAGTGGACTTACCCCTGTTGACGAGCCCTAGAACGGCAATGCTCGGCTGCGCATCTGCTCTGTCCAGAAGAGCTGCCAAACGACGGTGATCGAATGAGATACCGAGGGTTCGGCTGAGAATCTCGAGATTCCCTGCCAGGGCCGTCACCCCGCTTCCTCCTTGACGCGATCGACCAGAGAGGTGATCCTTTCCAGTTCTGCCTCCCTGGCAACACTGTCCCCGACAACTCGCATGATGTGTCTCAGTTCATTCTCCTGCTCATCGAAGTACCTCGAGCGCATCGTCTCAAGCTCACGCTGCACGTCGACAGTCCACTGAGACACTGTTCGAGTGAATGTCTCGCGCACCGTCGCCTCATTATTGCGAAGAGTACGAACTGCCTCGTCCCTGTCCTGTGCATCGATGGATCCCCTCGTCAGAACTCTCGTGAGAATCCCGCCACCGAATGCCCCCATGAGCAGACCGATCCCAAGTCCTGCGATCAAACCAACCGGCCCCAGTGCAATGAGTGCCATACCGGCTCCTCCAGAGATTGCTGAGCCAATGGCGCCAAGCGAGGCGGCACCCACGAGACCTCCCATCGCCACCGCATCCTTGTCCGTCTTGGCATCGGGCAGTGCAGGCGCCACATCGGCCAGAGTGGAGAGCACAGCCGTGTCCGCAGCCACCCGCAGGCGATCCTCGATGCCGAACGTCTCGTAAAGCCTTCGTTGGAGCTTCGCCTGCTCCACGCCCGTTCGTTGATCGATCAGCAAAGAAGCACGGGACGAAGCGGTCTCGATCTGTAGACGCAGACGCTGATAGATGTTCTCCAGATCCGACACCTTCTTGGCCCCCTCCACGGATCTTCGAGCCTCTGCAAAGGGCTCCGACATCATTCTGATGAGTTCTGGTGCTAGCCCCGTGCCGATGGCCTGAACCTCCATGAGAAGTTCGCTGAGGCGGGAGCGCGATGTCTCGATCGCCTGCTCCAAATTTCTACGGGCGTTTCCGGCCAGGTCGGGAGACAGCAGTACCCTGCGGCGCTCCCGAAGAAGATCGCTCGTGATGTTGAGAGCCTGATTGAGTCTCATCTCAACGAAACCCCTCATCCTGCGCACAGCGTCCGAGCTCACGAACGACTCGAGGTCCTTCCTCAAGTGCTGGACTCCTGACCCCTTGAATGCGTCAGTGTCACCCGACTCTGTGGCCCGCCAGCCATCCCTTGCGGACACCGCATACACCTTCGCGTCGGCGGGCACAAATGAGTCGCCGACGGCGTGACTCACGATTGTTTCGATTTCCTCGACTGAAGAGGCGACGCTGGAAGGATTCTTCCACCGGTCAGGGTGAAAGTTACAGACAAGGAAAACCTTGTCGACCGCCTTCTCACAAAGCGACCGAACCAACGACACCTCCTCACTCTCCGGCCCGGGTGGCGAGACGAGAACGATGATTGTTGCTGACACACGATCGAGTTCGGCGAGCGTCAGCTGCTCGTACTCATCGGACAGCGAGGGGTCTGAAAGACCGGGGGTGTCCACAATCCGCACACCCTCCGGAAGCCACGGAACCCGCAACGTATGTTCAATCCGTAGAGCCTTGTCGGTCTCAGCCTTCCTTCTACGCTTCTGGGAAGCATGTGAGCGGGCCTCGTCCAGTGTCATCTCCTCCACTCGCCCGTCGAGGAACATCACTCTTGACACTGAAGGACCATTCTGAATCCACACAGGAACAGCCGTCTCTGGATTCACGTTCATCGTGCTGACTTCCTGGCCCACGAGTGCATTCACCAGCGTGCTCTTGCCACGTTTGACAAGCCCGAACACACCAATCTCCACCGTTGTCGAGGCGAGTCGATCGCGGGCCTCATCAATCATGTGAACAACCACATCGGGATCAACCGACCCAGATCGGTGGATTTCCTCTGCTTCGGTGCGACGTGAGGCATCGGACCAGAGCCTCTCAATTCGGTCACAACGCTCGATCAAGGCCAGACGATGGGCCTGATATTCGCTGAAATCCATAATGTCCCCCTGTTGCTACGAAATGCCACCTAGACGTTGCGAGATTCAGTTGCCACGTGCGGGGGACACGCTTGGTGGGGCTAACAAGAATCGAACTTGTGACCTCATCCTTATCAGGGATGCGCTCTAACCGACTGAGCTATAGCCCCCTACGGGAACACGAAGGCTATCGGGGGCCCGGCTGGCCTTCCACGGGGCGGGCGACCACCTCTTCCTCCAGCACGGTCACCCTCACCCCGCCCACCAGTTCGGTGACCAGGTTGAAGATGACCGCCCCCAGCACCCACAGGCCGGCGCCGAGGATCACGAGGAACACGCCGCCCACTGCCGAGCCTGTGAACACCCTCGAGCCGTCGAAGGTGAAGGAGTCCCAGCCGAACGAGGCGAGGAACGACTCCACGTTGTCGATGGTTCCCGTGGCACTCGCAACGTTCCACAGCAGCAGGCCGGTCACGAGCAGCACCACGTACATCGCTGCGTGCACCACGAGCGCAACCTTGAACACGCTCCACGCATCGACATCGCGCACCACGCGCGTGACGCGGCGCACCCTGCGTTCGCGTGTCGGTTCTGCCACGTGGTGAAGCGTAGTGAGTGCCTAGGGGCCGGTCGGGTCAGCGGTGGCGGGCACCACGGTCGCCCTGCGGGCATGCGCCGTTGCGGTTGCGCCCCCGAGGCGCACGGTGACACCAACAGTGATTCCGTCATCGGTGGTGTGCACCACTGCGGCACCCTGGCCGTGGGCGAGCTGTCTCGCCTGGGCATCACCAGCGGTGACCGCCGCAAGAGCAGTGGCCTCGGCAACGGTTGCAGCGCGGGCCCGCTGCACCAGCGCTGTCCCGACCTGCACCACCACGAGGCAGCACAGCGCAACGAGGGCCATCGGCACCGCCATCAGCGGTGCGATGCTGCCCCGGCCGTCAGTCCTCGTCGGTGCTGAGGATCGGCGCAACGGACGCCACCACGGCACCGTCGTCGAGGTTCATGAGGCGCACACCCGTGGCGGCGCGACCCTGGCTCGAGATCTGGCGCACCTGTGTGCGGATGGTGACACCGTTCGATGCCACCGCCACCACCTCGTCCTCGATCCCCACCATGAAGGCCGACACCACGTGCCCCTTCTTGTTGGTGATCTTCAGGCCGATGACACCCTGGCCGCCGCGGCCCTTGCGCGGGAACTGGGCGATCTGCGTGCGCTTGGCATACCCGGCGTCGCTCACGATCAGCAGTGCGTCGTCGCCGCGGCCGGCATCCACCGACACCACGTGGTCGGTGGGCTTGAGGCGCATGCCGCGCACACCTGCGGCGGTGCGGCCCATCGGACGCACCTCCTTCTCGCTGAAGCGGATGACCTGGCCGTTGTACGACGACAGGAAGATGTCGTCATCACCGGTTGTCTCGATCACGCGCACCAGCTCGTCGCCGTCCTTCAGGGTGAGGGCGATAAGGCCGTCACGACGGCTCGAGTTGTAGGCGTCGAATGCGGTCTTCTTCACCTGGCCACTCTTGGTCGCGAAGAACAGGAACCGCTCGCCCGGGAACTCGCGGGTGTCGATGATTGCCTGGATGGTCTCCCCTGCCTGCAACGGCAGCAGGTTGACGATGGGAACACCCTTGGCGGTGCGCTCACGCTCGGGGATGTCGTTCGCGCGCAGCTTGTACACCTTGCCGCGGTTCGAGAAGAACAGCAGGTAGGCGTGCGCGGTGGTGAACATCACCCGGCGGACGATGTCGTCCTCCTTGAGCGACGCTCCCTTCACCCCGCGGCCACCGCGGGCCTGCGCGCGGAAGGAGTCCGCACTCACGGCCTTGATGTACTGCGCCTGGGTCATCACGACCACGAGTTCCTTGTCGTCCACGAGGTCCTCGAGGGCCATCTCGCCCACGTCGTGGCCGATCGCACACACACGCGGTGTGGCGAACTCCTCGCGCACCTCGGACAGCTCGGCCTTGATGACCTCGCGCAGCCTCTGGTCGCTGGCGAGAATGGCCTCGTACTCCTTGATGCGCTCCTGCACGTCGGCGAGTTCCTTCTCGATGTCGACGCGCGACAGCCTGGTGAGCTGGCGCAACTGCATGTCGAGAATGTCGATGGCCTGGCGCTCCGAGAACTCGTACGGCTTCTTCATGAGCGATTCCTTCGCCGCCGGCGCGTCGTCGCTCTTGCGGATGAGCTCGATGATCTTGTCGATGACGTTCAGTGCCTTGAGGCGACCCTCGAGGATGTGGCCGCGGTCGCGCGCCTTGTCGAGGCGGAACTGCGTGCGGCGGGTGACGACCTCGAGCTGGTGGTTCACGTAGCCGTTCAGCGCATCAACCAGGCTGAGCGTGCGCGGAACGCCGTTCACCAGCGCCACCATGTTCACGGGGAAACTGGTCTGCAGCTGGGTGAGCTTGAACAGGTTGTTCAGCACCACGTTCGCGTTCGCGTCACGCTTCAGCTCGATGATGAGGTTGGTGGTGCCGCCCGCGGAGTTGTCGTTCACGTCGGCGATGCCCTCGAGGTCACCGCCGTCCACGAGCTCCTGGATGCGTGCCGCGATCGACGAGCAGCTGGTCTGGTACGGCAGCTCGGTGACGCGGATCTCCATGCGACCCTTCGCACCCTCCTCGATCGATGCCTTGGCGCGCATCTTCACGCTGCCGCGACCGGTGCGGTAAGCGTCGATGATGCCGGCGCGTCCGAGGATCATGCCGCCCGTGGGGAAGTCGGGTCCCTTCACGAAGGTCATGAGGTCCTCCGACGTTGCCGCCGGGTTGTCGATGAGATGGAGCGTGGCATCGATGACCTCGCCCAGGTTGTGGGGCGGGATGTTCGTTGCCATGCCCACCGCGATGCCCTGGCTGCCGTTCACCAGCAGGTTCGGGAAGCGTGCCGGGAGGACCTTGGGCTCCTCGGACGTGCCGTCGTAGTTCGCCACCATGTCGACGGTGTTCTCGTCGATGCCGGCGAGCAGCCGCATCGCGAGGGCATGCAGACGGGTCTCGGTGTAGCGCGACGCGGCGGGGCCGAAGTCGGGCGAGCCGTAGTTGCCGTGGAAGTCGATCAGCGGGTGGCGCAGTGAGAACGGCTGGGCCATGCGCACGAGCGCGTCGTAGATGGCGCCGTCACCGTGGGGGTGGTAGCGCGCCATCGTGTCACCCGAGACTCGGGCGCACTTCACGAAGGGCCGGTCGGGCCGGAAGCCCTGCTGGTCCATGTCCCAGATGATGCGTCGGTGCACCGGCTTCAGTCCGTCGCGCACGTCGGGCAGTGCGCGCGACATGATCGTGGACATCGCATAGTCGAGAAACGAGCGCTCCAGCTCGTCCTGCAGCGGGATCGGCTGCACCGAGTCGGGTGATTCGGGGGTGTTCGTGTCGCTCATGCCTGCTCCCGGTCAGAAGTCGAGGTTGCGCACGTCGCGCGCGTTGGTGGTGATGAAGTTCTTGCGGCTCTCCACATCGTCGCCCATGAGGATGCTCATGATCTCGTCCGCGAGCGCGGCCTCCTCCACGGTGACCTGCAGCAGGGTGCGCGACTCGGCCGACATCGTGGTGGTCTTGAGTTCCTGCCAGTCCATCTCGCCGAGACCCTTGAGGCGCTGGAACTCCTTCTTGTGGTTCGGCTTCTCCGCGAGGAACGCCGCCTTCGCTGCGTCGTCCTTCAGGTACACCTTCTCCTTGCCGACCTCCGTGGAGTACAGCGGCGGCTGGGCGATGTAGATGAAGCCGGCTTCCACCATGGGTCGCATCTGTCGGTAGAAGAACGTGAGCAGCAGCGTGCGGATGTGGCTTCCGTCGACGTCGGCGTCGGCCAGCGCGATGATCTTGTGGTAGCGCGCCTTCGACACGTCGAACTCGTCGCCCACGCCGCCGCCGATGGCGGTGATGAGTGCCTGCACCTCGAGGTTCTTCAGCATCTTGTCGAGACGTGCACGCTCGACGTTCAGGATTTTCCCGCGGATCGGCAGGATGGCCTGCGTGCGCGGGTCGCGCGCATCGACCGCGGTGCCACCGGCGGAGTCACCCTCCACGATGAAGAGCTCGCTCTCGCCGGGGTTGTTGCTGGTGCAGTCCTTCAGCTTGTCGGGCATGCCCGCACCCGACAGTGCGGTCTTGCGCCGCACCGCGTTGCGGGCGTTCTTCGCAGCCACCCGCGCCTGTGCCGCCGCCAGTGCCTTCTTCACCACCTTGTTCGCCTCGGTGGGGTTCTCGTCGAACCACTCCGCGAGGTACTTGTTGGTGCTCTTCTGCACGAACGACCGCGCCGGCACGTTGCCGAGCTTCGCCTTGGTCTGACCCTCGAACTGCGGCTCGCGCAGCTTCACCGAGATGATGGCGGTGATGCCCTCGCGGATGTCCTCGCCGAGGAGGTTGTCTTCCTTCTCCTTCAGCAGACCCTTGTCGCGCGCGTACTTGTTGACGAGCGAGGTGAGGGCCGTCTTGAAGCCCTCCACGTGCATGCCGCCCTCAATCGTGCTGATGCCGTTTGCGTAGCCGTGGATGCCCTCGTAGTACCCGGTGTTCCACTGCACCGCAACCTCGAGCTGCATGCCCTCGTCGTCATCCTCGTCCTCGTATGCGCCCACCTTGCTGAACAGAGCCTCCTTGCTGGAGTTCAGGTGCTTCACGAAATCGACGATGCCGCCCTTGTACTGGAACGTGACGGTCTGCTCGAAGCCGGGTCGTTCGTCGGTGAACACGACCTCGAGACCCTTGTTCAGGAACGCCATGGTCTGCAGTCGCTCCATCACGGTGCGCGCGACGTACTCGGTGCCCTCGCTCGCGAAGATGGTGGCGTCGGGATAGAAGGTGACGGTGGTGCCGGTCTTGCGGCCGCGCGCCGGTGTGTCACCGGTGACCTGCAGCTTGCTGACGGGCTTGCCGCCGTCGCGGAACTCCATGCCCCACCGCTTGCCCTCACGGTCGATCTCGAGCAGCACGCGCGTGGACAGTGCGTTCACCACCGACACACCGACGCCGTGCAGACCACCGGAGACCTGGTAACCGCCGCCGCCAAATTTTCCGCCGGCGTGCAACACGGTCAACACAACTTCTACCGCCGGGCGTTTTTCCACCGGGTGTTCAT
>JBJTFB010000205.1:0-2852 GCA_046093205.1 Acidimicrobiales bacterium | reverse complement strand
GACACAGCTCCACCACCTTCGTGCGGAGTCGCGTCAGCGCCGGTTCGGTCACCACGCCACCCGCGAGAAAAGAGTCGGTCATCCGCCCCCCGCCCAGCTTCAGGCTCTGGGCGATCCTGGTCTTGCCGTTCACCGAGAGACTGAACTCGGTGGAACCGCCACCGATGTCGACTGCGAGCACGGAACCGCGCCGGATGTCGAGTGACCTGCCCACACCGAGGTGGATCAGCCTCGCCTCCTCGGCCCCGCTGATGACCTCCACCCTGACACCAGTGGCCTGCCTCACCGCACGGATGAACTCGTCACGATTGTCGGCCTCGCGCACCGCGCTGGTGGCCACCGCACGAACCCTCGCACCGTGGGCATCGGCAATCTGCTTCATCCGCCGGAGCGCCGACACACCCCTGTCGATCGCGGACATGGAAAGGTGGTCGAGACCCTTGCTGCCCTCCCCGAGGCGCACCACCTCCTTCTCGGCCGCAAGGACTGTGAAGCCGGCTTCATCGACCTCGGCCACGACCATGTGGACACTGTTCGTGCCCACGTCGACGGCCGCGATGACTGAGTTGCCGCTCATGTCGCGGGGTCCGCCCGGAAACTGAACACGGAGCAAACGAACGGTGAACAACGACGGCCCGGGGCAAGCAACGGCTGACGTCCGGTCCGGACATCGGTACCTTCACTGACCGTGGGCTCGCTGCACATGAACCGCGAACTTAGTTGGCTGGAGTTCAACACGCGGGTCTTGCGGCTCGCCGAGGAGACGTCCGTCCCCCTCCTCGAGCGGTTGAAGTTCGTCGCGATCTTCTCGTCGAATCTCGACGAGTTCTTCCAGGTGAGGGTCGGTGCACTTCACGACCGTCAGGAGGCCGGCTCCTCGTGGCGGAGCTTCGACGGCATGACGGCACCCGAGACTCTCGACAGCATCCGCACGAAGGTGGTGGAGCTGTGTCTCCACCGCGACCGCATCCTCGACGACCTGCTCGGCGAGCTGTCGCACCGGGGTGTGACCCTGTGCACACCCGGGGAGCTCGACAAGGCCGAGCAGCAGTACGTCGACGAATGGTTCGCCCACCGGATCCTGCCGATGCTCACGCCTCTCGCTGTCGACCCCGCACATCCGTTCCCCTACATCTCGAACCTCGCCCTCAGCATCGGCGTCATGGTCCGCGACCCCGAGACGCTCGAGGAACGTTTCGCGCGGGTCAAGGTGCCGGGGACGGAGAGGTTCGTCCACGTCGGCAACGGCCGCTACGTGCCCATCGAGGAGGTGATCGCGGCGCGGATCCATCTTCTCTTTCCCGGGATGGAGGTGTCACGGGCCCATGTCTTCAGGGTCACCCGCAACACCGACCTCGACATCGATGCAGAGGAGGCCGAGGACCTGCTCGAGGCCGTCGAGCTGGAGCTCAGGAAGCGGCGTTTCGGCAATGCGGTGCGTCTCGAGGTGGTGAGCGGCATCGACAGGAGGGTCCTCGACCTGTTGCTGGAGGAACTCGAGCTCGACCCCATCGACGTGTACCACCACGACAGGTTCGTCAGCGGCTCGGAGTTCTGGGAACTTCACCGGATCGACCGCCCGGACCTTCGAGACGAGGAATGGCGTTCGGTCACCGCCGGTCGACTGTGGGCCGCGGAGGCGCGTGGGGAGTCGTTCTTCAGCGTCATCCGTCACCGCGCACTCATGGTGCACCATCCGTACGAGTCGTTCTCCACCTCCCCCGACGAGTTCATCCGGCAGGCCGCCGAGGACCCGAGGGTGAGGGCCATCAAAGCGACCCTCTACCGCACGTCCTCCGACAGCCCCATCGCACGGAACCTGATCGCCGCGGCGGAGCGTGGCGTGCAGGTTGCGGCACTCGTGGAGCTCACGGCCCGCTTCGACGAGCAGACGAACGTGCGATGGGCGAAGGAACTCGAGCGTGCCGGCGCGCACGTGGTCTACGGGATGGTGGGTCTCAAGACCCATGCGAAGTGCATTCTCGTGGTGCGCGAAGAGGACTCCGGGCTGCGCCGCTACGCACACATCGGCACCGGCAACTACAACTCCTCGACTGCCCGCGTGTACGAGGACATCGGGATCTTCACCTGCGACGAGGACATCACCTACGACGTGGCGAACCTGTTCAACCACCTGACGGGCTTCAGCAGGTCACCCTCCTTCCGTGAACTGGTCACCGCCCCCCATGACCTGCGACGCACCATCGTGTCCCTGATCCGCAACGAGGCGGAGCACGGCGAGCTCGGGCGGATCTCGTTGAAGGTCAACTCACTCGTGGACGAGGAGATCATCCGCGAGCTGCACGCCGCCGCCGTCAAAGGAGCCCGGATCGACGTGCTCGTGAGGGGGATCTGTTCGATGAGCGCCGCATCGGTCGACGGACTCAACGTGAGGTTCCGTTCCGTGCTCGGACGCTTCCTCGAGCACTCACGCATCTACCGGTTCGGCCACGGTGCCGGGGACGGCCCCGCGTACTTCATCGGATCCGCCGACATGATGACCCGCAACCTCGACCTGCGCGTGGAGGTGCTGGTTCCCGTGCACCACCCGAAGCACCGCGCATGGCTGGACAACGTTCTCGACACCATGTGGCGGGACGATGTGGTGTGCTTCGAACTCGACGGTACGGACCGTTGGGTGAGGCGCGGCCCGGATGCGTTCACGTTGCTCCACGATGCACAGGGCCTTCTCATGCAGTGGGCCACCGACCTCCAGTTGAGCCAGGGAGCCGTCAGTCCCTACGACCTCGACGACGACACCGGCCCGGGGGGCATCCTGCGGCCGGTCGGACGCGCCATCTCTCGGTTCCTCCAGGGCGGTCGCCCCGTCTAGCCTCGCGACGGGACGCGAC
>JBJTFB010000204.1:0-5393 GCA_046093205.1 Acidimicrobiales bacterium | reverse complement strand
GTACCAGCCCGACTCCGGCACCATCTCGCGCGCCGGGGTGCCGCTGCACCTCGCCTCGCCGCGGGTGGGCCTGCAGCACGGCATCGCCATGGTGCACCAGCACTTCCGCCTCGTCGGTCGTTTCACGGTCGCGGAGAACGTGGTGCTCGGAAGCCGCGACCTCCCGTTCCGCATGGACCGCGCCGAACTTGAGACGCGTGTCGCGGCGGTTGCCGACGAGTACGGCCTGCCGGTGGACCCCTCAGCGGTGGTCGGCGATCTCTCCGTCGGCCAGCGCCAGAGGGTGGAGATCGTCAAGGCGCTCTACCAGGGCGCGGAGATCCTCCTGCTCGACGAACCCACCGCGGTGCTCGTGCCGGCAGAGGTGGAGAAACTGTTCGAGAACGTGAACGCCATGACCGCGGCCGGCAAGTCGGTGGTGTTCATCAGCCACACGCTCGGTGAGGTCGTGGAGATCTCCGACCGCATCACCGTACTGCGCAACGGCAAGGTGACGGGCCACGTGTCGGGGAAGGGTTCGGCCGACTCGAAGGAACTCGCCCGTCTCATGGTGGGCCGAGACATCCACCTCGACGTGCAGCGCGCCTCGCACCCGATCGGCCATGAGGTGCTGCAGATCCGCGACCTCTCGCTGCAGGTCGGTGGTGTCGATGTGCTGTCCCACATCTCGTTCAACGTGCACGAGGGCGAGATGGTCGGCATCGCGGGTGTGGCCGGCAACGGCCAGCGCGAGCTCGCTGACACAATCGCGGGGTTGGTGTCCCCCACCAGCGGCACGGTGGCGATCGGTGGCTCGATGTCCACCGACCGCGGCCCGGTTGCCGCACGCGAGCTCGGCCTCGCGTACGTACCCGAGGACCGCCTCGGCATGGGTCTCGTGCCGTCAATGTCGATCCTCGACAATCTCCTGCTCACGCGCGACCGCAACGTGGTGGTCGACCGCGCCGGCGTGGTGCCCGAGGCCAACCGTCTCATCGACCAGTTCGAGATCAAGGCGAACGGGCCCGAGCACCTCGCGCGCAAGCTGTCGGGCGGCAACGCACAGAAGGTGCTGCTCGCCCGCGAGCTGTCGGGCGGACGCACGGCCACGAAGCTGCTCGTGGTGTGCTCACCCACCCGTGGCCTCGACGTGGGCGCAATCGAAACTGTGCGGCGGCTGCTGGATGATGCACGCAGTGCCGGCCAGGCGATCCTGCTCGTCAGCGAGGACCTCGACGAGATCATGTCGCTGGCCGACCGCATCCTCGTGCTCTACCGTGGACGGATCGTGCACGAGACACAGGGCGACGCAGCCGACATCGCCACCGTCGGTGCGGCCATGGCAGGCGTGGGGTCGGGGGCAGGTGAGGGCGCATGAACATGCCGTTCCGTCTCGTCTTCGAGCAGCGCACCGAGACATCGCGCCGACTGGCATGGCTGGTGCCGCTCGCGTCGGTGCTGGCCGCACTCGTGGCCGGCGCGCTCTTCCTCCTCGCCACCGGGTACTCACCCGTCGACACGTACACGAACATGGTCTCAGACGGGTTCTTCTCCTCGTCGGGCATCACCGACACGCTCGGTCTCAGCACCGTGTTGATCTGTACCGGCATTGCGGCTGCGTTCGCCTTCCAGATGAACCTCTACAACATCGGTGGCGAGGGCCAGCTGTATCTCGGCATGATCGGCGGCACGTGGGTGGGTCTGTTCTTCGGTGAGCGTCTGCCCGGGTTCCTCATGATCCCCGGCGTGCTGCTCGGCGGCGCACTGGCCGGCGCACTGTGGATCGCACTGCCTGCGTTCGTGCGGGCACGCCTCGGCACCAGCGAGATCGTCACCACCCTGCTGCTCACCTACGTGGGTGCCAGCCTCGTGAACCACTTCATCTACAGAACGGGCACGTACTTTCGCCCGCCCAACTCCTTCTTCCCGGAGGGCCGCCAGGTGCCCGACGCCGCGCGGCTCGACCCCTTCGGCACCACCACCATGTACCCCACGTTCTTCCTCGTTGTCGTGGTGGCACTCGTGCTGCACTGGGTGGTACGCCGCACCGAGTTCGGCTACCGCATCCAGGTGATCGCCGACTCCCCGAAGGCGGCCCGGTACGCGGGCATCAGTGCGAACCGCACCACGGTGCAGGTGATGCTGATCTCCGGGGCGCTCGCCGGGTTCGGCGGGGCCACCCTGGTGGTGGGGCCGTTCGCGAAGCTCGACCCGGGCATCGTGCTTCTCGGCTACGGGTACGCGGGCATCGTGATCGCGGCTCTCGCGCGCAACAACATGGCCGCGGTGGTGGTGAGCGGCGTGCTGTTCGCCGGGCTGCGCTCCGGCGGTGACAAGCTGCAGATCACCACCGACACCCCCATCCACATCGGCGTGATGCTGCAAGGCGCGATCCTCCTCTTCGCGCTCGGCGGCGAGGCCTTCCGCCGCTACAGGGTGAGGGTCGTGCGCATGGAGGCGGTGGCGCAATGAACCAGAACATCTGGGTGCTCATGACCGCCGACTCGGTTGCCATCGCCACCACTCTCGTGCTCGCCGCACTCGGCGCGCTGTTCACCGAGCGTTCGGGAGTGCTGAACCTCGGCATCGAGGGAATCCTGCTCACGGCCGCCATCTCGTCGTTCATCGCGGCCGATGCATCGGGCAGCATCTGGCTCGGTCTCGTGGTGGGCACGGTGGCCGGTGCGCTGCTCGCGGGAATCCATGCGGTGCTGGCGGTGACACTGCGCGCGAACCAGATCGTGTCGGGTCTCGCGCTCGTGATCTTCGGCACCGGGCTCGCGAACTTCCTCGGCAAGCCGTACGAAGGCAAGACCATCTCCACCAAGATCATGCCGCTCGATTTCGGCGGCCTCTCCGACATCCCGCTCGTCGGGCCGATCGTGTTCCGCCAGGACATCATCACGTACCTCGCTCTCACCGTGGCCGTGGCGTCGTCGTGGTACCTGTTCCGCACGCGGCCGGGCCTCGAGGTGCGCGCCACGGGTGATGACCCGGCGACGGTCGATGCGCAGGGACTGTCGGTCGCGTCGATCCGCATGCGCTACACGTTCTTCGGTGGCGGGGTCGTGGGTCTCGGCGGGTCGTGGTTGATGCTCGCCCAGAGTGCGGCATGGCACCAGGAATCCACCACGAACGGCATCGGCTGGATTGCGCTCGCTCTCGTGGTGTTCGCCAGCTGGAGGCCGATCAGGTTGATTCTCGGGGCGGTGCTGTTCGGGTTCACGCTGCAGCTGCCCTACACGCTGCAGGCCGAGGGCATCACCTTCATCCCGCAGGCATTCCTGCAGATGGTGCCGTACGTGGCCACGCTGGTGTCGCTGATCGTGCTCAGCAGGCCAAGCAGCTCGAACGCCCTCGGTGCGCCGCGTGCACTCGGGACACCGTTCGTCCGCGACGAGCGCTGAACCACTCCGCGACGACAACCTAAGTTCTCGGCGGAACAGGAGGGATTTGAACCCCCGGGCCTTGTGGGCCGCCCGCTTTCAAGGCGGGTGCATTCGTCCGCTCTGCCACTGTTCCGTGGCTCACGCTATCGGCGCACCTGACCTCGGAGGTCGTTCACCCAGTCATCGGCGCTCTGCCAGCGGGCATCCGCATGCTCCCGTGCGGTGTACGCGTGCGTGCCCGCTGCCGGGTACGAACCGAGGAACTTCACGTCCCCCTGCTTCGCCTTCAGTTCGCGGAGAGCATCCGCCAGCAACTCGTCGTCGATGTGCGCATCCGCATAGATCACGAAGCAGTAGTCCCCGAGCCCTCCGGCCTTCGTGGGCCGCGACGACAGCAGCGACAGGTTGATGCGCCGCGCCGCGAACTCCTGCAGGATCGAGATCAGGCTGCCCGGCTCGTCGGCGCGCTGGAACACCACGAGCCCCGTCTTGTCGTGACCCGACGCCGCGGGTATCCCCTCCCGTGCCACCAGCACGAACCGGGTCTGGTTCCCCTCGTGGTCGGCGATGTTGCGTGCGATCACGTGCAGGCCGTACAGACCTGCCGCGATTGCGGGTGCAACCGCCGCAACATCGCGGTCGCCGGCCGCGATCCGCTCACCCACCGTGCGCGCGGCATCGGCGGTGCTGTTCGCCGCGAGAATCTCCGCGGCAGGGGCCTTCGTGCGCAGCCATGCAGCGCACTGTGCCGTGGCCACCTGGATGGAGTGCACGGTGCGCACCGATGCAACATCCGCCCCGTCCGCGCCCAGCAGGCAGTGCTCGATGTCGAGAACCACCTCGCGCTGGATCAACAGGTCGTAGTCGAAGATGAGGGCGTCCTGCGTGAAGTTCACCGTGCCCTCGATCGAGTTCTCGATCGGCACGAAGCCGGCATCCACCTCCCCGGCCGCCACGGCGTCGAGCACATCGGGCACGTTGCGGAAGGGCACCAGCTCGGCCCCGGCCAGGTCAGCCTGGGTCTTCAGGGCCTGCTCGGTGAAGGTGCCGAACGGCCCGAGGAATCCGATGCGCTGGGGTGCCGTTGCCACGGCTGGCAAGGCTAGGCCGATGCCGCACCTTCCATGAGACCGTTTACGAGACCGCGCAGGGCCACCACGCCCACCTCACCGCTCACACGGTTCTGCACGGTTCCGTCGGCGTTCACGAACACCATCGTGGGGTAACTGGTGCCGCCGTAGGCCATGAAGGCATCGGCCGCCTCGGAATCCGCCATGCGCTCCCACTTCCAGTCCATCTTCTCCAGCCAGGCAGAAGGAGGCCAGTTCGGCTGGTCGGGCCGCGACCCGGTGGCCACACCCACCAGCCGCACACCGTCGGGGATGCCGCCGTCGGCGTCGAGCTCGAGGATGCGCGGCACCTCGCGGTTGCAGTGTGGGCACCAGTGCGCGAGGAACACCACGATCGTGGGCTTGCCCCCGGCCGCGACATCGAGCGACACCGCATTGCCCTCGAAGTCGAGCCCCTTCACCACGGGCACGGCCTGGCCGATGGCCGCATCGGCACTGCCGTCGTCGGGCATCGCAGGCAACGGCGTTCCTGTCACCGCCACGGCCTGGAACTGCGACAGCCCCGCTCCATCCCCGTCGCTGTTGCTGCCACCCGTACCGATCGCGATCACGGCCGCACCGAGCACCACGACCCCGACAACCGCGGCAATCGTCCTTCCCGAAACCTTCATGCTTTCCTCTCCGTCACCGCCACGAGAGCAGTGGACACGAACGCCACACCCGCCATGAACGGCAGTGTGACGAAACCGAACTTGCGGAACCAGATCGTGGTGCACGGCACATCGGCGGAGCACACGCCCGATTCCAGCGTGGGGAACCACTCGAGCAGGTAGTGGTAGGTGGACACCGTGAGACCCACGAGTGCCAGCACCAGCACGTACGGTGCCACCACGCGTGCCTCACGGCGCACGACCGCCACCAGCGACACGATGGCAATCGAGTACATCGCGATGCG
>JBJTFB010000203.1:0-3292 GCA_046093205.1 Acidimicrobiales bacterium | reverse complement strand
TGCCGAGCACCCCCACGTGCAGCCCGGCCAGGAACTGCTCCCTCTCGTCCTTCGTCATTGCGAGTGCGCCCATGGATCCCCCGTCCGTCGTCCCGGCACGACAGTACTGGACGGGCACCCGGCCGGATCGCGCCGGCAGCGGCGCGGATGCCTAGCGTGTCGGCCATGGAGTTCTTCGAGCGCAATGTCTACGGCACCGAACACGAGCAGTTCCGCGCTGCGTTCCGCGGCTGGCTCGACCGCGAGATCGTGCCCCACCACGAACAGTGGGAGCACGACGGCATCGTGCCGCGCGAGGTGTGGCTGGAGGCCGGCAAGCACGGCTTCCTCGGGTATCACGTGCCCGAGGAGTTCGGCGGCGGCGGGGTGGACGACTACCGGTTCGGCGCCGTGATGCAGGAGGAGGTCAGCGACACCGGCGTGATCGGCAGCTGCAACGGGATGACCCTGCACAATGACATCGTGCTGCCGTACTACCTTGCGCTCGCCACGGACGAACAGAAGGCGCGTTGGTTGCCGCGCATGGTGACCGGCGAGCTCATCAGTGCGATCGCCATCACCGAGCCGAACACAGGCAGCGACATGGCAGGCATCCGCACGAGCGCGGTGAGGAACGGCGACACATGGGTGGTGAACGGCGCGAAGACCTTCATCTCGAACGGCATCAACTCCGATCTCGTGCTCACCGTCGTGCGCACTGACCCCGATGCCGGCCACCGCGGCTTCTCGCTGCTCGTGATCGAGCGTGGAATGAAGGGGTTCGAACGGGGCCGCAACCTCGACAAGATGGGCATGCACGCACAGGACACCGCAGAGCTGTTCTTCGACGACGTCGAGGTGCCGGATTCGAACGTTCTCGGCGAGGCCGGGATGGGATTCCGCTACCTCACCGAGAACCTGGCCCAGGAGCGCTTCGGCATGGCGATCGGCGCGGTGGCCGTGGCCCGTGCCGCGCTGCGCTGGACCATGGACTACGTCCGCGAGCGAACTGCCTTCGGCCAGCCGGTGGCCTCGTTCCAGAACACCAAGTTCGTGCTGGCGGAACTGCACAGCGAGGTGCAGATGGCGAGCGCATACGTGGACCGCTGTCTCGAGTTGCACCTTGAGGGGAGACTCTCGGTGGAGCAGGCCGCAGCGGCCAAGTTCCTCACGACGGAACTGCAGAACAAGGTGGTGGACCGCTGCCTGCAGCTGCACGGCGGCTACGGATACATGCGCGAGTACCCGATCGCGCGGGCATGGGCCGACAGCCGCATCCAGACGATCTACGGCGGAACCACCGAGATCATGAAGGAGATCGTCGGCCGGGCAATCGCCAAGGGCCAAGTCACAGCCAAGGGCTGAGGCCCGGGCCGGGCTCAGAACACCGCGCCTGATTCCCGCAGTGCGGCGGGGTCGAGTCCGAGCGAGGTGATGATCTCGTCGGTGTGCTCACCGCGGTCGGGCGCAGGCCCGGGAACCTCCGTGGGCGTGCCCGCGAAGCGCGGTGCGTTGCGCGCCTCGCGCAGGCGTCCCGCAACCGGATGGTCGCGCACCACGAAGGTGCCGTTGTGCACCACCTGGGGTTCCTCGTGCACGTCATGCAATGTGTTGATGCCGCTCGCAGGAACGTCATGCACCACTGCGTTGCGCAGGAACTCCTCCACGGTGATGGCGTCGGTGAGCTTCTTGATCTCGGCGCGCATGGCCTCCACGTTCGCCGACCTCGACGCAGTGTCGGCGAAGCGCGGGTCGTCCAGCAGGTGCTCACCGTTCAGTGCCCGCACGTAACCCTCGAACTCGGGTTGCGACACGGCCGACACGGTGACGAATCCGTCCTTCAGCTGCAGCGCGGCGTAGTTCTCGCCGATGGTGGGTGTGCGCGCAACGTCACTGTCGAGCAGCGCCGCATCCATTGCGGAGTCGGGCCACATGAACGCGATCGCCGCATCGAGCATCGACACCTGCACGTGCTGGCCTCCGTTGCCGCGTTCGCGGGCGAACAGCGCCGCCGTCACGGCCTGGGCCACGGTGTAACTGGTGACCTTGTCGCACACGAGCGTGCGGAAGATCTGCGGCCGGCCTGTGGCCCTGTCGGTCTGCACGCTGGCGAGACCGGATGCTGCCTGGATCACGTTGTCATAGACACGCTGCCCGCTGCGCGGGCCGTCGGGGCCAAAGCCGCTGATCGACACGTACACCACGCCCGGGTTCACGGCCTGCACGTCGTCATAGCCGAAGCCGAGCTTCTCGAGCGCGCCCGGCCTGTAGTTCTGGATCACCACGTCGGCATCCGACACCAGCCGCCGCAGCACATCGCGGCCGGCATCCGACTTCAGGTTGATACCAATCGAGCGCTTCCCGCGGTTGTGCAGCGCGAAGATGCCGGTCATGCCGTTCTTCTGCGAGCCGAGGAACCGCATCATGTCGCCGATGCCGGGTGACTCGACCTTGATCACCTCTGCGCCCTGGTCGGCAAGCATCATCGCGGCGAGCGGGCCGGAGATCATCACCGAGAGGTCAACCACCTTGATGCCCGCGAGCGGGCCGGCACCGCTCACAACGGTGAACCCGGGGCCACGAGCGGCCACGGACGCTCACGCTCGAGCAGCAGGGCCAGCTCGAGCAGCACAGGCTCGGAGAAATGACGTCCGATGATCTGGAGTCCGACGGGAAGACCGTCCACGGCGCCCGCGGGAACCGAGATGCCCGGGTTGCCGTGGAGGTTGCACGGGAAGGTCAGCACACCGTTGTTGCGCGCGCCGGCCTTGACGCCGCCGAATGTCCCCGGCAGCGGGCCCTCAGCGTCGAATGCGACATCGGGGTTCGATGCGGTGATCACCAGATCGACCTCGTCGAGGATCTGTGCCATGCGCTCGTTGAAGAGTGCACGTCGCTCCTCGAGGCGGCCGCGTGCCTCGGCGTTGTAGAGACCTGATGCCATCTCCATGCCGGCGCGCATCTCGGGTGTGAGCTGTTCGGCGCAGGCCGGCCACCTGTCGCCGAGGAGGGCGGCGACACCCAGGTTCCCGCTGATCGACCATGCCGCACCCATGCGCGGCAATGAGGTGTCGACGCCGTCCACGCGCACGAGTCCGGCCGACTTGATGAGGTGCTCCGCGGACTCGAGGAGCACCTCCCACATCGCGGGCGACACCACCGCGCCGCCCCAGTCGGGCACCACGGCCACGCGCAGGCCACGCACCCCGACAGTGCCGAGACCGTGCTCCCATCCGTCGACGGGCGGCAGCGACAGGGGGTCACGTGCGTCGTGTCCGTTCGCTGCGTCGAACCAGCGCGCGGTGTCGCGCAC
>JBJTFB010000202.1:0-2788 GCA_046093205.1 Acidimicrobiales bacterium | reverse complement strand
CCTCGGCCGGGAGATCGACACGGCCGCTGCCGACGTGGCTGCCGCCGAGGCGAGCCTCGCCCAGATGCGCGGAACCCTGTACCTGTCGGCGGTCACCCGGTTCATGAACGGCGGCCACGGAAGCACCCTCGGCACCCTCCTCGCGTCCTCCGGCGGTCTGCAGGACTCCCTGCAGCGCGAGCAGCTCACGTCCATCGCACTCAACCAGGGTGCACTCACCACCGACTCGCTCGATGCATCCGCAACGGAGCTGTCGAAGAAGAAGCAGGTGCTGGAGAAGAAGCGCAAGCAGGCCGAGGCAGTCGCGAAGAGCGTGCTGCAGCGCCAGGGAGCCACCGAGGACCTCATCGCGCGGTACGAGCAGCTGCAGTCCACCGTGCAGGGCGATCTCGTCGATCTCCTGCGCGAGGAGCGCCAGCGCCGCGAGGCCGCCGACCTCGAGCGGTCACAGCGGGAGGCCAACCAGTACCAGAGCAGGTACTCGAGCGTGCAGGCGAGATACCGCAACCTGCCGAAGGTGTCGGCCCGCAGCCAGGTCGCGATCAACGCCGCGCTCAGGCAGCTCGGCACCCCCTACCGCTACGCGATGAGCAGGCCCGGGGTCGCGTTCGATTGTTCGGGTCTCACCACGTACGCGTGGGCGAAGGCGGGTGTCGGCCTCCCGCGCAACTCCCGGGCGCAGTACAACGCGCTGCCGAAGATCCCGAAGTCGCTCGCGATGCCGGGTGACCTCGTGTTCACGGGGTCACCGATCCACCACGTGGGCATCTATCTCGGTGGCGGGACCATGGTGCACGCCCCGCAGTACGGCGACGTCGTGAAGATCTCGCCGGTGCGCTGGTGGAAGGTCGTCGGCGTCGTCCGGCCCGGCTGACCGGGAGTACCGTGACCCCGTGCAGGGGATCGACGAGCAGAGGGTCGGGGCGTGGCTCGACGCGAACGTCCAGGGCGCAGAGGGGCCCTACACCTACCGTTTGATCGCCGGCGGCCGCAGCAACCTCACGTATGCCGTCACCGATTCCGCCGGTGTGCGGATGGTGCTGCGACGGCCCCCGCTCGGTCACGTTCTCGCGACGGCCCACGACATGGCCCGGGAGCACCGCATCATCAGCGCGGTGGGGCGCACGTCGGTGCCCGTGCCGCGGTGCCTCGGCCTGTGCACCGACGAAACGGTGAACGGCGCACCGTTCTATGTGATGTCGTTCGTGGACGGTGTGGTGCTCGACAGCCCGGAGAAGGGGGAGCTGCTGCCGGTGAGTCTGCGTGCACAGGCGGCCGACCATCTGGTCGACGTGCTCGCCGACCTCCACGCGGTGGATGTCGACGAGGTCGGCCTCGGTGACCTCGCCCGCAGGGACGGTTACGTCGAGCGCCAGGTGAAGCGCTGGTCCACGCAGTGGGAGAACTCAAAGACGCGCGAACTCCCCGCGATCGAGGAGGTCAGTCGACTGCTCGCGGGACGGATCCCGCAGCAGCAGGGCGTGTCGATCGCACACGGCGACTACCGCTTCGGCAACGTGCTGACCGACACAGGGAACGGCCGTGTCGCTGCGGTGCTCGACTGGGAGCTCTGCACGCTCGGTGACCCGCTCGCCGACCTCGGCTACATCGGCATCTACTGGACAGATCCCGGCCGCCCCATCGTGCGCACCAACGATCCGTCCGGAATCGAGGGGTTCCCCCCTTACTCGCATCTCGTGGAGCGCTATGCGTCGCGCACGGGCCGGGACGTGTCGGGCATCGGCTACTACAGGGCCTTCGCCAGTTTCCGCCTCGCGGTGATCAGCGAGGGCGTGTACGCGCGCTACATGAAGGGCGCGATGGGGGACCAGGACTTCGATGCCTCGGCCATGAAGGCCGGCACGGACGCACTCGCTGAGGCCGCGCTCGCGGCACTGAAAGGGGAATGACATGACGCTTGCACTGGACGGATGGACGGTCTCGCAGTTCACCGCGGCAGGTCTCACGCGGGACGTGTACCGCAAGGGCGCGGGTCCGCTGGTGGTGGTCGTGCACGAGGTGCCCGGGATCACCCCGAAGGTGATCGGGTTTGCCGAGGAGGTCGTCGCGCAGGGCTTCTCCGTGTCGATGCCGAGCCTCGTGGGCACCCCGGGACGCGCATTCTCCAACGGATACGCGGTGAGGTCGCTCCTCAAGGTGTGTGTGGCGAAGGAGTTCACCTCGCTCGCGACGGGGCGCACATCGCCCGTGATCGCGTTCCTGCGGGCGCTCGCAAAGAACGACCACGCGCAGGCGGGTGGCCGCGGGGTCGGAGCCGTCGGCATGTGCTTCAGCGGCGGCTTCGCACTCGGGATGATGCTGGACGACATCATGGTGGCGCCCGTGCTGTCGCAGCCGTCGTTGCCGTTCCCGCTCGGGGCGCGCAGGGCGAGGGACCTCAACCTGTCGCCCGACGACGCCGAGGTCGTCGCGCGCCGCGCGGCCGCGGGTTGCCAGGTTCTCGGTCTCCGTTACGACGCGGACAGGCTGGTGGGCGACCGGTTCTCCGCACTGCGTGACCTGCTCGGCGACGCGTTCGTCGCTGTGGAACTGCCGTCGACGAACAAGTCGGACCACAGCGTGCTCACCGAGCAGCGGCACGAGGAGAGCGTGCAGCGGGTTCTCACTTTCTTCCGCGAGAAGCTGCTGTAGGAGGGGTGCCCCTAACGGGGCCCGCCGTCCACGTCGAGCAGCGCCCCGGTGGTGTAACTGCTCGCGTCGCTGGCGAAGTACAGGGCGGCACCCACGATCTCGTGTGGCTCGCCACCGCGCTCCATCGAGTACGCGG
>JBJTFB010000201.1:0-7758 GCA_046093205.1 Acidimicrobiales bacterium | reverse complement strand
GACGGCCGAGCCAGTGCTCGCCACGCGCAATCAGCGTGACCTCGGTGGTTCTGTCCGGCCCGGGCACCGCCGACACGTAGGGGTACGTCTCCAGCACCCAGTCGGCCCCCGGCTGGAGTCGCAGGACGACGCGCTCCCCCTCGGTGTCGTTCGTGAAGAAAGCGGCGTCCCCGTCGTCGGAGAAGGCCGACATGTCGACGTGCTCGCCGGTCGGGCGCACCGAACGCATGCGGTCGACGCGGAACGTGCGGCGTGCCACACGGAGGTCGTCGTGCGCACGCGCGTACCAGTGGCCACGGTACGAGAAGGCAGACAACACCGTGATCACACGCGTGGTGATGTCGTCGCGGTCGGGGTTCCAGTACTCGATCTCGAGACGCTCACCGCTCGCCACTGCGGACTGCACCGCCTCGAGATTGGGATGCTCGCCCAGGTCCACCTCGAGCATCTCGTCGGTGGCAAGTCGCTTCGGCAGCTTCGCGAGCGCAGACCTGAGGGCCGCGCGCCTGCGACGCGGCAGCAGACGCATGCCCGCCTCACCGAGCAGGGCCAGCCCGAACACCTCGCTCGGCGTGAGGTCCTTCCTGCGGGTGAAACGAACGATCCCGCCCACGTGGATGGTGCGGTCCTCGTCGATGTAGAACCCGGCGAGGACATCGGGGGTGTAGGGCGGCAGGCCGCACGTGCAGGCGAGCTCGAGCTCACCGATCAGCGCATCCTCCTCGAGGTTGAACTCCTTGGCCATCTCCGCCACCGACACCTGACGGCGCGCGAACAGCCACGGGAGCATGCGCAGCAGCAGATCGACGCGCTCCGACGCCTTCTTCGGGCCGGGACGACGGCTCATGAACCCGACGCCATCGATGTGAGGTCGGCCACGACCTTCTCGCGGATGTGTGCAGGCTCAACGACCTCCGCGCGGTCGACCATGGCAAAGAGCCAGGTACGAAAGGCGGAATAGTTGCCGCAGGGAACCCTGACCTCGACCGCACCCGTACCCTCGAGCGTGCGCACGACCGAGTCGGGACCGAGCTCGGCAACCACGTTGGCCGCGAGGTTCGCATCCACGCGCACCACCGCGTGCTCGCTCGCACCGTTGCCGAACAGCTTCGGGTCGATGACCAGCGCCGACTCGAAGTCGAACCCAAACGGACGCTCAAACGAGCCGGCGGCGCCGACCCTGGTGACGGCACCCTCGCGGCGGTCGCCGCGGAAGTGGCGCGCGGCCTCGACGAGACACGCGAGCCCGACGACGTACCACAGGCCGCCGTGGTTCGCGAGTCCGTAAGGGCGCACCGTGCGCCCGAGACCGTGGTACGGGAAGGCCACCTTGCGACGCGAGCGCACGGCGGCCCAGAGCGTCTCGAGTTCCGGCGAGGCGTATGCGAGGCGGGCAACGGCGGGTGCGGAGATGTCACCCACGGCGCCCCCGAGCCACTGGATGGCGCTCTTCAACCACGGCTGGTCGATCTGCACGAGAGCGGCGGCGGCCTGGAGGGCGTCCATCTCGTCGTCGGTGAGCCCGTAGTTGGCCGGTGCGTACTCGCTCTTGTCGATCATGTAGGCACCGACACCGGCATCCTCACCGCCGAGCCACGACGTGACGATGGGCACGCCGATGTCGACCAACGCCTTCTTGTCGCGGTTGAAGGCCTCGCGGCGGCCCTTGTCCTTCGCCGGGTAGCGGAAACGCGGGTCGAGTTCGTCGAGGCGGTCGGCGATCTGCTCGATGCTCAACGGGATCTCGGTGTGGCTGAGCAATGCCACAAGGTTGAGCATGCGGACGGTGTTGTCGTATGAACTGCTCGCCCCCCGCGCCATGGCGCGAAATGTTAGGGGCAAACACTTGTTCGCCCAACCTCCCGGAGAGAAACCGTCCGACGGGGGTCAGTGCCCCCGGAACCAGCGGATTGCGGCCCTCGTGGCGGGGGTTCCCGGCCCGTCAGGGCCGCCACGAACCTCGGCGAGGAGGTCCCCGGCCATCTCCTTGCCGAGTTCCACACCCCACTGGTCGAAGCTGTCGATTCCCCACAACCAGCCCTGCACCGCCGTGGAGTGCTCGTGCATCGCCACGTACGCCCCGAGCGCCTCCGGCGAGAGCTCGTCCATGAGCACGGTGGTGCTCGGGCGGTTGCCCGGGAAGTCGCGGTGGGGCTCGGTGTCGCTGCGGCGACCGACGGCGAGTGCAGCGGACTGCGCGAACATGTTCGCGAGCAGCATCTCGTGCGCGACGGAGTCGCTGCCGGCCGGCCTGCGGACGCCGACGAACTCCACGGGCACGATGCGGGTTCCCTGGTGGAGCAGCTGGAAGAACGAATGCTGCGCGTCGGTGCCGGGCGCACCCCACAGCACCGCGCTGGTGGGCACGGTGACCTCGAGTCCGTCCTCCGTGACCGACTTGCCGTTGCTCTCCATCACGAGCTGCTGGAGGTACGCGGGGAGAAGATGAAGGTCGCTCGCATAGGGAACGACGACCGACGAATGGCGTCCGTGCACCACGGCGTTCGCCCATGCGACCAGTCCGTGGATGACCGGCAGGTTCTCCCGCATGGGCGCCGAGGAGAAGTGGTCGTCCATCGCCTCCATTCCCGAGAGAAACGCGCGGAACGCCTCGGGGCCCGCGCTCACCATCACCGGGAGGCCGATCGTGCTCGACACCGAGAAACGACCTCCCACCCAGTCCCAGAACCGGAGGCAACGTGAGGCCGGCACTCCCCACTCGACGGCCCGCTCCGGGTGCGCGGTGACAGCGACGAACGCACCCGACCATCCGTCGCCCAGCGCCGCGCGCACCCACTCGCGCGCACGCGAGGCATTGTGCATGGTCTCCTGGGTGGTGAACGTCTTCGAGGACACCACGAACACCGTTGACGCGGGATCGAGCCCCGTCAGCGCCGCATCGAGGGCTGATGGGTCCACGTTCGACACGAACCTGCACGGGGGCCCGTCGGCCCGTGCACGCAGGGCGGCGCACAGCATCGCCGGCCCGAGGTCGCTCCCGCCGATGCCGAGGTTCACGAGGGTCAGCGATCCCGTCCGCGCACGCAGTGACCGCGCAAGGTCTAGTGCCCGGCCCAGTTCTTCGCGTGCCGCCACCGCCTCCGGCGTGGACCGGGCCGAACGAAGTTCCGTGTGGAGCACCCTTCGTTTCTCGGTCACGTTCGCAACCGCGCCCCCGAGCATCGAGTCACGGCGCGCATGAACGCCCCTCTCCGAGGCGAGCGCGACGAGCATGCCGAGATGCTCCTCGTCGATGTGCTGGTGCGAGAAGTCGACCCGCAACGGGCCGACGCCGAACACGAACCTCGCCGCACGCCCGGCGTCACGTGCGAACGCGTCGGTGATGGTGCCCACACGTGCCGCGGACTGCTCGAGTTCCGCGACCCATTCGTGCATTTCCACCCCACCGACGCTACTTGTGTCACGCCGCGGACGGTCGCAACCATCGTCCCGCACTGCGCGGCCATGGCAGGCGCCTGTACCGTTTGCTTCGTGGACGATGCCCCCCTTCCGTGGTGGCGAAGCAGGCTGAATGTGTCTCTCGCCGCCGTCCTTCTGGTGCTCACGGGCTTCGCACTTGCCACGGTGATCCCCCGCGGCGACGACCCCACGGTGCACAACGAGGTGGACGTTGGCTTCCTCCAGGACATGCGCATCCACCACGAGCAGGCGGTCACGATGTCGGTGACGTACCGCAGCCTCGCCGCGACGGGAACCGACCTCGACAACCTGCTGCAGACGATTGCTCTCGAGATCCAGACGCACCAGTCCACCGAGGCAGGCCGCATGGTGCAGCTCCTGCGCCTCTTCGGTGAGGCCGAGACGAACGAGTCGACCCAGGTCATGGGCTGGATGGGCCACCCGGTGCCCCTCGAGAAGATGCCGGGCCTGGCGAGCGACGCCGAGCTCGACGCCCTCTACAGGGCGCGCGGCACGGAGGCCGACCGACTTTTTGCCACGCTGATGATCGCCCACCACGAGGGCGGCATCGACATGGCCCGGCACGCCGCCGCACACGCGCGCAACAAGGAGGTCCGTGACCTCGCGCGCTCGATGGTGAGGGCACAGTCCGGCGAGATCGCAGAGCTGCGGCGGGCGCTCGCCGGCTGAATCAGCCCGCCGGGACCGTCGTGGTGGTCGTCGGTACGGTCGTCGACGTGGGCACCGTCGTCCTCGGCGGCACGGTGGTGCGCGGCACCGTGGTGCGCGGCACGACCGAGGTCGAGGACGACGAGGTGGTGGTGGTGTAGTTCGGGTCGTCCTTGTCCCACGGCGGCGGCTGCGAGCCGTACTCCTCCGGTTCCTTCACACCGTCGAAGATGTACACGCGGTCGTTGTACTTCACGAGCGCCGGGAAGTACTCGGAGACGAAGATCGGGATGCGGATGCATCCGTGCGAAGCGGGGCGAGCGGGAACCTGCATCGCGCCGTGGATGGCAAGGCCGAAGTTGAAGTACACGGGGTTCCACATCGTGCCGAGCTTGCTCTCGCGCTTGCCGTACTTGCGGTTGTAGAAGCGGTAGATGCCGGGGGGCGTCACTGCCTGGCCGCAGATGCCCTTCTTGATCGGCTCCTTCCCGTCGTTTCCCTCCTCGCCCGGGTCGATTGTGACCTCCTCGCACCACTCCTCGCCGGTGCCCGACGAGATGTGCGTGACGAGCAGCAGCTCACGGCCGCGCCACACCGTCATGTGCTGGCTCTTCAGGGAGATCTCCACGTGCTGGGGGGTTCCGGGCTGGCGCTTCGGCTCGAGCACCACATCGCCCCTCATCAGGTCCCACGTGGCGGGCGTGACGAAGTCCACCATGGTGTCGATCGAACGACCCATCACGGCACCCTGGAACGCCCACACCGCCATGATGGTGTCGCCGCCGTAGACGCCGTCGATGTAGCCGGGGTCGAAGTGGAGGTCCTTCAGGCGCTGCTGGATGCGGCGCACGTCCTCCCCACGGTCACCGCGGCGCACGGTGCGGGTCTGGGCAAAGCATGTGGGCGGCTGTGTCGGCGTCCCGCATGCACCGGCCGCCACGGTCGAGGTGGTGGTGGTCGCCGGTGCCGTCGAACCGGCCCCCCGCTGCCACACCACGGCCCCGACCACGGTCGCACACAGAACACCGGCGACCATGGTGCCGCGCCACCGCACCCACCAAGGAAGCGGCTCGCCGAACGCATCCGCGTCGTCGGCGGGGAGTCCGTCGGGGGGGATGCTCACGGGAACAGAAGGCTACCGACGGCCGGTGCAGCCTTCCCGTCGGGTCAGGCCGGGCGGGCGGGCGAGATCCTGCGGATCTCCCGTCGCAGGACGCGAGCCTCGTTCAGGATCTTGAGGATGACCCGGGGGGAACTGAGGGTCGACACCCCCCTCGTCCTCGGGAAGTAGTCGACCCCGAACTGGATGACGGTGTAGCCGTGGCGCATCGCCCGCACCACGAGCTCGGCATCGATGAACGACCCCTCGCTCTTCAGGTCGACCCGCTCGAAGATCCGCGTGCGGCACAGCTTGAAGGCGAAGTTGATGTCGCGCATCCGCACCCCGAACATCACCCTCACCATCAGGTTGTAGAGCGCCGAGTAGACCGTCCGCACCATGCCCTCGCCCGTGCGGTCGAACCTGTACGCGCTCACCACGTCCGCCTCGTAGTAGCGCAGCAGCCGGATTGCCTTGTGCACGTCGTGCATGTCGAACGGGAGATCGGCATCCGTGTAGAGGACGAGGTCACCCGTGGCCGCCTCGAAACCCGACTTCATCGAGCCGCCGAGCTTCCGGTTGACCGGGTGGTGCACGACCCTCACCCGTGGGTCGGATGCGGCGAGCTCGTCGGCCATCGCGCCGGTCCGGTCGGTGGATGCGTCGTTCACGATGATGATCTCGTAATCGGCGATCTCTCCCCCCGCCACGAGGTCATCGCACTCCTCACGGGCGGCCTCGACCGCCCGCGCGATGTAGTCCTGCTCGTTCCACATCGGGAAGAACACGGACAGCTTGCTGAAGCGGGAGCGGTCCATCGGAGAGGCAGGCTAACGGTCAGCACGCACGGTCGGCCCCGCAGCGTCTACCGTCAGGACATGCATCGCACCGGTCGACCGCTCACCCGGGGCTGGCGCTCGGTCCTCATCGTCACATGGCTTCTCGCGTTCGCGTGCACCCTCGCCGTCGCGGTCTCGAGCAGGACGGTCGGCCGCCCCGTGTGGTGGCTCGGGCCGGTCTCGGACCCCGCACCGGCAGTTGCGATGCTCGTGCCCGTCGCCATCGTGTTCGCACCGCTGCTTGCTGCGTTCCGCTCCTGGCACCGGGCCCCCGTCCTGTCCGTCGTGTGTTCGTTGCTGCTGGTCGCGAACGGAATCCCCGACGCCCCGGACCGACTCTCCGTCGCGATCGCCATGTGGGCCGTGGGTGGCGCGGTCCTCCTCACAAACATCGGGGTGTCGGTCGGCAGACGCCAGTACCGTTGAGCGGCATGTCGAAGGTCCTCACCTCGCTCCCGTCCGGCGAACGCGTCGGCATCGCCTTCTCGGGCGGTCTCGACACATCCGCAGCCGTGGCATGGATGCGGGAGAAGGGTGCGGTGCCCTGTTGCTACACGGCCGATCTCGGGCAGCCCGACGAACCCGACCTGCCAGGTGTGCCCGGCCGTGCCCGCGAGTACGGCGCGGAGATTGCCAGGCTCGTCGACTGCCGCGATGAACTGGTGAACGAGGGCCTGCTGGCGCTGCAGTGCGGGGCGTTCCACATCTCGACCGCCGGGAAGACCTACTTCAACACCACACCCCTCGGCCGCGCCGTCACCGGCACGCTGCTGGTGCGCGCGATGCACGAGGACTCCGTGGACATCTGGGGTGACGGCAGCACGTACAAGGGCAACGACATCGAGCGCTTCTACCGCTACGGCCTGATGGTGAACCCGCAGTTGCGCATCTACAAGCCGTGGCTCGACCCCACGTTCGTGTCCGAGCTCGGCGGCCGCTCCGAGATGAGCGAGTTCCTCACGTCGCGCGGCCTCCCCTACCGCGCGAGCAAGGAGAAGGCGTACAGCACGGACGCGAACATCTGGGGCGCCACACACGAGGCGAAACTGCTCGAGGAGCTCTCGAACGGCATGGAGATCGTGGAGCCGATCATGGGCGTTGCCCACTGGCGCGACGATGTTGCCGTGGCACCCGAGGACGTCACCGTGGCATTCCACGAGGGCATGCCGGTGTCCATCAACGGCCGCGAGTTCGCCTCGCGGGTGGAGCTCGTGAGCGAGGCCAACGCAATCGGCGGCCGCCACGGACTCGGCATGAGCGACCAGATCGAGAACCGGATCATCGAGGCAAAGAGCCGGGGCATCTACGAGGCGCCGGGACTGGCGCTGCTGCACATCGCGTACGAGAGGCTGGTGAGCGGCATCCACAACGAGGCCACCATCGAGAACTACCGCACGATGGGCCGCAGGCTCGGCCGTCTCCTCTACGAGGGACGCTGGTTCGACCCGCAGAGCCTCATGCTGCGCGAGCCGCTGATGCGATGGGTGGGGAGCGCGGTCACGGGCTCGGTCACGCTGCGCCTGCGCCGCGGCGACGACTGGAGCATCCTCGACACCGACAGCCCGAACCTCACCTACGCACCCGAGCGCCTCAGCATGGAGAAGGTCGAGGACGCCGCGTTCGGTCCGCTCGACCGCATCGGGCAGCTGACGATGCGCAACCTCGACATCGATGACAGCAGGACGAAGCTGGACGTCTACCGGTCGGCGGGCACCCTCACGGGTTCCAACC
>JBJTFB010000200.1:0-6751 GCA_046093205.1 Acidimicrobiales bacterium | reverse complement strand
CGCACTCGAGACGCACCGCACACTCTGAGACGGGCAGACACGGGCCCTTCGAGACAAAATGGAGCGGATGACGGGATTCGAACCCGCGTCCCTCACCTTGGCAAGGTGATGCTCTACCAACTGAGCCACGTCCGCGTGAGCCACAGATTCTAGCGAGGCTCACCCCGACCGCAACGGGGTCACAGTTCCTCGCGCCGGGCGGCTGCCTCGGCCGGTGTGGGCTGTTCCCGCACAAGGAAAACGAGCGAAACGATCACGATCGCGGCTCCCATCAGTTGCACGGCGGTGAGTGCCTCGTCGAACACCATCCAGGCGAGCGAGGTCGACAGCACGGGGCTGAGAAGCCCCAGCACGGAGGCCAGGGCGACCCCCACGTGGCTCTGGGACCACGTCATGAGACCGTGACCGACGATGCCCGGGCCCACCGCCATGCCGAGGGCGAGCAACCAGTCGCGACCCGTCATCTGCCCGAGGTCGTTCGAGGCGATGAGCCCGAACGGGATGACCACGACGGATGCCCAGATGAATATCGCTGCGAGGAACGACCAGCTGTCGACGCCCTCGAGGCGCTGCTTCTTCGCCATCAGGAAGTACCCCGTCCAGATCACCACGTTGGCAGCCGCCATGAGGTCACCGCTGACGTGTGCACCGCTGGTCGAGGCGGCGGCGAGCACCACGGTGAGCACTCCCCCGAGTGATGCCGCCCCGTACACGAGCTGCCGGGCGGTGAGGCGCTCGCCGAACAACCTGCCGGCGACGAGCAGCACGAGCACCGGCTGGAGGTTGCTCATCAGCGTGGCGTTCGCGATGGACGTCATCTTGATGGAGGCGAAACCGGTGATGAACGACAGCGAGAACAGGATGCCCGGCACCGCGGTGGACCTCATCAGCCGCCGGCTGAGGCCGTCACCCAGCAGGTAGGCCATGCCCACCATCAATGGCACGCCCACCACCATGCGGGCGAACACGATCGACGGCGTCCCCACCGACATCGACTTGTTGAGGATGGGGCCGATGCCCCAGGCACACACGGCGGTCACCGCGGCGATCACGTGGATGTCGTCACGCCGGCCGAGACGGGTGCGGGCCACCTGGCCGGCGGGGGTGCTCACTTCTTCGCGTTCAGGTCGATGCGCAGCGTGAGCACACCGTCCTCGAGGGTGGCGGTGGCATCACCGATGATGGCGAAGTCCCGGAAATCGGACTCCGCCTGTGCGATGAACAACTGCCGCTCCTCCCCGGCAACAGGCGGCAGGGGACGCCTGCGCACCGCGGCCGCGCGGTCACGGAAACGGGCGATCATCTCGTTCGGGTCGAAGGCTGCCATGTGTCTCTCCTGTCGTGTCGTGCCCGTTCAGCGGGCGGGCTCGTCGTTCTGTGCGGTGCGGCTCAGCAGCGGGTCGATCACCTGCGGCACCGCCGCCGGTTCGTCCACCACATCCACGGCATCGTCGGTGTGGTCGAAGGTGTCCCTGAAGGGCCGTTCCTGCTCGGCCGGCTCGTGGTCGAGCACGGAGGGCGCCACGATCTCGGCGGGGTGCTCGGCACCGTCAGGCCGCACCTCGTTCAGGATGGCCGTGCGCCCGTCGTCGTCGGCGCGGGCGAACCGACGGTCGCTCATCACCTCGAGCGGCGCGAGAACCGCGGGGTCCTCGCCGGCGGATCGCCAGAAGCGCAGGGTGACCAGGAAGAGCGCGGCACCGAGAATGATCATGCCGAGCGCCACGGCGTTCACCGTGAGGTCGGCGGCGAACATCGACGGGGAACGCATCGCTCCTAGTCTCTCATGCGACCCGCCGCCATGACGGGCACGGATGCGACAGGAGGACGGACAGTGCTGAACGCATTGACATCGGTGCTGTTCGTCGGCCTGCTCGCCGTGCTGGTGTGGCTCGGCCGACGCCACGAACCGCACTGGGTCGACCGCGACGGCAGCCGGTTCATCAGCCGTGCGCGGGTGCTCGATGCCCGCGGCGGGCGGCCGGGCCGCTGGCAACCGGTGCGCGGCGGCGTGGGCAGGTCCGCGCTCGTCCTCCAGCCCGGGTTCACCGGTTCGCGCACCATCGCAGGCACCTACACGGTGCTCGGCCGCGCCGCCGATGACCACCACGGTCACGTGCTCTACACGCTGCAGGGCGAGCGTCTCGCGCTCCTGCGCATCCCCCGTTCGAGCCCGCTCGTGGCGCGGCTCGATGCAATGTCGTCTCAGCAGACCTGAGCGAGGAACGCCTCGATCTGCTCCCCCACCGGCAGCGTGGCGATGAGGAAGCCGTCGTGGCCCTCGTCGCTCTCGATCTCCTCGTAGCGGTTGCGCGGGTCCCCGTTCGTGATGAGAGAGTGGATCGCCTGCTGCTGGTACGCCGGGTACAGGATGTCACTGCTGATGCCGAGCGTCAGCGTGGGTGCCGAGATGCGGGACATCGCCCTCGCGGTGCCGCCACGACCACGGCCAACGTCGTGGAGGTCCATCGCCTTCGCGATGTAGAGGTAGCTGTTCGCGTCGAACCGACGCACGAGACGCTCGCCGTGGTGGTCCAGGTAGCCCTCCACCTCGAAGCGCGAGAGCAGGTGCAGGCCGTCCTCGTGGAAGTCCTCCTTGCGCAGCCGCCGGCCGAACTTCTCGCTGAACTTGTTGTCGGTACGGAAGGTGACCTGGGCGATCATGCGCGCCACCGCGAGGCCGTGCCACGGGCCGTCGTCGGGCCCGGCGTCGTAGTAGTCGCCGTCGTTCCATTTCGGGTCCATCAGCAGTGCGCGGCGGCCGATGGAGCCCCACGCGATCTGCTGGGCACTTGCCTCCGCGCACGTGGCCACGGGCACGATCGAGGCCACGCGATCGGGGAACATGATCGCCCACTCGAGCACCTGCATGCCGCCCATCGAGCCGCCCACCACCGAGGCCCACCTGTGCACCCCGAGCGCATCGGCGAGCGAGGCCTGTGCACGCACCATGTCGCGGATCGTCACCACCGGGAACCGCAGCGCGTACGGACGGCCGTCCTGCGGGTGCGGTGATGCCGGCCCGGTGCTGCCCTGGCAGCCGCCCAGCACGTTCGCACACACCACGAAGAACCGGTCGGTGTCGATGGCACGGCCGGGGCCGACGATGCCCTCCCACCAGCCGGGCGTGGGATGGCCCGCGCCTGCAGGTCCGCTGACGTGGCTGTCGCCCGTCCAGGCGTGGCACACCAGAACGGCGTTCGATGCATCGGCATTCAGCGTTCCCCACGTCTCGTAGGCCATGGTCACGTCGGTGAGCCGGCCGCCTCCCTCGAGGATGAACGGGCGTGACTGCGCGAACGTGTGGAACTGCCGGTTGCCGGGTGGGTCCCCGGGCAGCCATGCGCCCGTGGCGGGGAACGGCGCGAACGAGTGGTGCGTCGGCTGCATGGTGTCCCCTTCCTCGTCAGTGCGACGTGCGCGTGTTCCGTTCGCACCCGGGAGGGACAGCCTGTTGCCCCTTGCGGGACCACATCCCCCACTCTCGTGGGGAGGCACCGTGCGGACTGAACCCCGGTTGCCGGACCTGTCGGTCTCTCTTAATGCGTTGGGAGCAGGTTAGCCGCCGTCGGTGCCGTCGGCGAGGTGCTTTTGCAGACCGACCAGTTCGGTGAACCCGTCGAAGGAGGTCATCGTGCCGAGCACGTCCCGCATCGTGCCCTCACGGTGGAGATGCGCGTACGCATCCCCCAGGGCCCTGGCGGCGGACAGAAGTCCCGACAGGGGCGACACGACCAGCCGGAAACCGAGGTCGGCGAGCTCGGCCGGTGTCAGCAGCGGGGTCTTGCCCTTCTCCACCATGTTGGCGACCAGCACCGTTCCCGTGACCTCGGATGCGATGCGCTCGAGGTCGGCCACCGACCGCGGCGCCTCCACGAAGACCGCGTCGACCCCGAGGTCGCGCGCCATCTTCGCCCGCTCGATTGCCTCGTCGAGCGACACCACCGCGAGCGAGTCGGTCCGGGCGGTGAGGTGCAGGTCCCCCCGCGTGCGCAGCACGGTGCGCAGACGGGCGAGCCACTCGTCGCGGCCCACCACGCGCTTGTCCTCCATGTGGCCACAGCGCTTCGGCCACTCCTGGTCCTCGAGGAACATGCCGGCGGCCCCGGCCTCCTCCCACAGTTCCACCGTGCGTGCGACGTCCGCTTCGTCGCCGTAGCCGGTGTCGGCGTCCACCACCACCCGGACATCCGGCACGGCGGCGCACACACGACGGGCCGCATCGGCCATCTCCGCCTGTCCGATGATGCCGATGTCGGGCTCGCCGAGCAGCGTGCCGCTGAGCGCGAAACCCGACAGGAACACGGTGTCGAAACCGGCCTGCTCCGCGAGAAGTGCCGACATGGGGTCCCACACGCCGGGCATGAGAACGGAAGCGCCGGCCGCGAGCCCGGCGCGCAACGACGCCGCGTAGGTCACTTCACCCCGAGCTCGTCCATCGCGTGCTGCTTCAGCCGCTTGTAGTCCACCTTGCCGTTCGGCGCGCGGCCGATCGTGGGCACCACCACCAGGTTCCGCGGAGCCTTGTAGGCGGCGATCCTCGACTTCACGTGCTCGCTGAGGTCGGCGAGCGTCGGTGACGATCCCGGCTCGGCCTCGACCACCGCACAGATGGTCTCACCGAAACGCGTGTCGGGGATGCCCACGGCCACCGCGTCGCGCACTGACGGGTGCGTCTTCAGGCACTCCTCCACCTCCTCGGGGAACACCTTCTCGCCGCCGGTGTTGATGCACACCGAGCCACGACCGAGGAGAGTGAGAGTGCCGTCCTCGTTCACCTCAGCCCAGTCGCCCGGCACCGTCCAGCGCTGGCCCTCGAAGATGCGGAACGTCGCCTCGGACTTCACGGGGTCCTTGTAGTAGCCGACCGGGATCGCACCGCCGACGGCGACGAGACCACGCTCACCGCTGCCGGGCTGCACCCTGCGGCCGTCCTCCGTGAACACCGCACACTTCGGCCCGAGCTGGAACTTCGCCGTGGTGGGTGCCGCACCCTTCACGGCCACCGATGCGCCCATGCCGACCGCCTCGGAGGACCCGAAGCTGTCGGTGATCGCCATCTGCGGGATGTGCTCGAGCAGTCCGTTCTTGTTCTCCTGGCTCCACATGACACCCGAGGACCCCATCTGGCCGACACTCGAGAGGTCCCAACGGCCCGGGTTCGCGTTCAGTGTCTCCAGCATCGGGCCGGCGAACGCCTGGCCCACGATGACGATCACGTTCACCTTCTCGCGCTCCACGATTCCGAACAGCTCGGCGGGGTCGAAACTGCGGTTCGGGTTCGTCACGATCGCACCGGCCGTGGCGAGGGTGATGAACGAGGAGAACAGGCCGGTTCCGTGCATCAGCGGGCACGCCACGTAGGTGCGGACCGCGTTCCAGTCGGCGTCCACGCGCTGCACCAGTTCGTCGACGGATGCACCGGGCGCCACCCCGAACAAGGCGTTCGCGCCGAACCCGAGCACCTCGAAGAGGTCCTCCTGGCGCCACATCACGCCCTTGGGCATGCCGGTGGTGCCGCCGGTGTAGAGGAACAGCATGTCGTCACCCGACAGCGGCTTCGCCGGGGTGACGTCGGGGACACCGCGCGACACGACCGAGGCGTAGTCCACGGCCCATGCGGGCACCACGGAGTTCTCCGCATCGGCGACCATGTACCAGCGCTTCACGAGCGGGAGCCGGTCGCGCACCTTCTCGATGAGGTCGACGAACGAACCATGGAAGATCACCGCCTCGGCGTCAGCGTTGTCGAACAGGTAGTGCACCTCGTCGGGGCCGTAGCGGTAGTTCACGTTGAACGGCACGAATCCGCCGAGCCATGACCCGAACGTGCCCTCGAGGTACTGCGGGCAGTTGTAGAGGTAGTGGGCGACCTTCGCCTGGTGGCTGAGTCCAGCCGCCAGCATGTCGGCGGCCAGAGCGTTCGACCGGGAGTGGAAATCGCCCCACGTGTACCTGGTGTCGCCGAACACCTGTGCGAGACGGTCGGGGTCGCGCTGTGCGATCCCCCTGAACAGAAGCCCGTAGTTCCACACGCTCATCGAAACTCCCCCTCGCACGAGACGCCGTGGCCACGAACGGTAGCAACCGTGCCCGCCGGTGCTCCCAGCGGGTTGCACCCCGCACGGGTCGTGGATAGGTTCGGTGCCTTCAGGCGGGCGGAGACCGCTGACCACCACGGGGTCTTCCCGCGGCTGTCCTACAGCTGCGCGAGGGCCCCGTTTTCTATTCCCTGCAGGGCATGGCGGGCCGCCATGGCAACGAACATCTCGTCGCCGCGCTCGGTGCGGCCCACGATCTGCGAGGCCACGACAGCCATCACCGCGCCGCTGAACGCCTCGCGTCGGTAGTGCGACTCCACCCATGCGCGGTCGGGGTGCACGCTGTAGCGCGCGAGACCCGCCACGTAACGCTCGACGAGGTCCCATTCGTGACGTCGGCGCTCGTCGGGCAGCAGGCCGGCGCCGATGAAGTAGGCGAGGTCGGCGCTGCCGTTGCCGTGACCCGGTGTCTGCCAGTCGACCACCGCGCACGAGAGTGCGCCGCTGCGGTCGAACAGGATGTTGTCGAGGCGGTAGTCACCGTGGGTCACGCACATCGGTTCCCCCTTGGCCTCCACGTACGGGACGATCGCCTGCGCCATCTCCTCGAGGAACGCCATGCCCTTCCCGCCGGTCTCCTCCTGCACCCTCTCGCCGAGCGCGGCGGCGAAGCCCGGGAACATCATCGACACGATCGAGTTCAGCTGCTC
>JBJTFB010000199.1:0-3142 GCA_046093205.1 Acidimicrobiales bacterium | reverse complement strand
CCGACGTGCGCCGGTTCGTTCGGCCGTCCGCGGTGGGGCACCGGCGCGAGGAAGGGGGAGTCGGTTTCCACCAGCATGCGGTCGAGCGGGCACAGCAGGGCGGCCTCGCGCAGGTCGGCGGCGTTCTTGAACGTCACGATGCCACTGAACGAGATGACCGCGCCCCGGTCGAGACATCCCCGCGCCTCGTCGGGTCCGCCGGTGAAGCAGTGGATCACCGTGTTGACCGGCACGCCCTGGGTATCGAACACCGCGAACGTGTCGTCCCATGCGTCACGGGTGTGCACCACGAGCGACACGTCGTGGTTGCGCGCGAGCGCAATCTGCGCCTCGAACGCGGGCAGCTGCACCGCGCGCGGCGAGTTCTCGTAGTGGTAGTCGAGGCCGCATTCACCCACGGCCACCACGCGCGGCGAGGCCACGAGGTCGGCGATGGTGTCGACCCCCTCGACGGCGTCGTGCGGGTGCAGGCCGACGGTGGCCCACACGTCCGGGTGCTGCGAGGCGATGTCGATGGCCTGCAGGCTGGTGTCGCGCGCGGTGCCGATCACGACGAACCGCGACACGCCCGCCTCACGGGCGCGGCGCAGAAGTTCGTCGGAGCCGGTCTCGACCATCTGCTCCTGCGTGTGGCAGTGCGTGTCGGTCCAGCCGGTGACGGAGGGGCCAGCAGTCATCGACGCACTCACTCCCGCTCGAGTGTCCTTCTCGGGAACAGGGGGTCGCCCTTCTCCACCGGCCGGCCGGCCGGGTAGCCGCCCCAGCCGGTGTCGCGCGGGATGCGCGCATCGGCCACGGCGCCGGGCATGCCGATGCGACGCCAGATCTCCTGGGCGGTGTCGGGCACGGCCGCTGCCACGAGGATGCAGATGATGCGCAGCGCCTCGAGCGCATCGCCCATCACGGCGTCCACCGCGGCGCCGGGTTCGGCCTTCCACGGCTCGTTCGTCTCGAGGTGGGCGTTCGTCGCACGGATGAGGCCCCACGTGGCCTCGAGCGCACGGCTCGGCTGCACCGCCGCCCACTGCGCCGTCGACTCCGTCACGGCCTCCCGCGCCGCGACGGCCAGCGGGCTGTCGGCCGCGGGTGCGGTGCCGAGGCCGCCGCACTTCTTTCCCACCACCGTGGCCACGCGTGCGGCGAGGTTGCCGAGGTTGTTCGCGAGGTCGGAGTTGTAGCGACCGATGAGACCCTCGTAGGTGAAGTCGCCGTCGTTGCCGTACGCAGTGTCGGCAAGCACGTAGTAGCGGAAGCCGTCGACGCCGATTTCGTCGATGAGATCGAGCGGGTTCACCACGTTGCCGGTGGTCTTCGACATCTTCTCGCCACCGACCAGCAGCCAGCCACCGACGGCCCAGCCCTGCGGCGGCTCGATGCCCGCCGACATGAGCATGGCCGGCCAGTACACGTTGTGGAACCGCACGATGTCCTTGCCGATGACATGGTGGTTCACGGGCCACCACTCGCCGAACTTCTTTTCGTCGGTGCCGTAGCCGATGGCGGTGATGTAGTTGGCGAGGGCATCGAACCACACGTACGCCACGTGCGATGGGTCGAAGGGAAGGGGAATGCCCCAGGTGAGCGAGCGCCGGCTCACCGAGAAGTCCTGGAGACCCTGCTTGATGAACCCGGTGACCTCGTTCAGACGGTGCTCGGGCACCACGGCGCCGGGGTGCGCGGCGTACCAGTCGAGGAGGCGCTTCTCGAAGCGGGACAGACGGAAGAACCAGTTCTCCTCCTCCACCTGCTCCACGGGGCGTTTGTGGATGGGGCAGTTGCTGCCGTCGAGGTCGTCCTCGACGTAGTAGGCCTCGCAGGCCACGCAGTACAGGCCGCGGTAGGTGTCGAGCTCGATGTCGCCGGCGTCGTAGCAGGCCTGCAGCAGCTTCTGCACCCCTGCGCGGTGGCGCGCCTCGGTGGTGCGGATGAAGTCGTCGTTCGAGATGTTGAGCCGCTCCCATGCCTGCTCGAAGAGCGGGGCGATCTCGTCGACGAACTCCTGCGGGGTGCGGCCAGCCGCGTCGGCAGCCTGCTGGATCTTCAGACCGTGCTCATCGGTGCCGGTGAGGAAGTGCACGTCGTCACCGAGCAGACGGTGCCAGCGCGCGAGGGCGTCGCTGACGATCGTGGTGTAGGCATGGCCGAGGTGCGGACGCGCGTTCACGTAATAGATCGGCGTCGTCAGGTAGTACTTGGCCACGGGAACAGGCTACGGCGTACGCTCGTTCGGTGCCCTTCGAGTTTGACGACGCCACTGTTCTCGCCCCGATGGGGAACGGCCTCTACGGAACGCCGATCCAGGACCGCTGGGACATCAACGGCAACGCGAACGGTGGCTACCTGCTCGCACTCGCGGCGAACGCGATGCGCGCGGAGAGCGGCCGTGCCCACCCGATCTCCATCACGATGCACTACCTGTCGCCCGGGCCGGCCGGACCAGCGGAGACGCAGACCAAGGTGATGAAGAGCGGCAAGCGGCTGGTGACGGTTGCGGGCACGCTGTCACGCGAGGGCCGCGACATCGCGACGGCTCTCGGCGTGTTCGGTGACGTGGACTCCTCGTTGCCGCCGCACTCCGTCACCGTCGACCGTGTCGACATCCCCTCGTACGACGACTGCATGCCCCGGCAGATGAGCGGCCCGCCGCCGAATATGGGCCTCGGCTCCCGCCTCGCGATGCGCATCCACCCCGACGACACGGGCTTCGCGCGCGGTGAGCCGACGGGCGAGGCACTGTGCCGTGGCTATTTCGCCTTCGCCGACGGCCGGCCCGTCGACACTCTCTCGCTGCTGCTCGCTGCCGACGCGTTCCCGCCGGTGATGTTCAACCGCTTCGGGATGCTCGGCTGGGTGCCCACCGTGGAGTTCACCGTGCACGTGCGCGGGGTGCCGGCGCCGGGGCCGATCGCGTGCGCGTTCCGCAGCCGCGTGATCCAGGGCGGCATGTGGGAGGAGGACGGCGAGATGTGGGACTCGAACGGACAGGTTGTGGCCCTCAGCCGTCAGCTCGCCCTCGCGCCACTGCCCCCGAAATAGCCGGTCACGCCTCGAGCGACAACGCGTAGACCCTGCTGCGCGCCACGCCGAGTGCTGCGGTCACGTCTTGCTGCCGGGCTGTCGAAGCGCGACGCGGTGAACGAGG
>JBJTFB010000198.1:0-6504 GCA_046093205.1 Acidimicrobiales bacterium | reverse complement strand
CCGGCGCGCTCCACGACGATCGAATCGCCTGTCCCTCCGCCCCTCGCGCCCCACATGCCGAGGCCCTCCGCCATTCCGTGGCGCATCGACACACTGAGTTCGAGCCTGGTGGTGCTGCGTTCACGTCTGCGGGCACTCTCCACGTCGGCGGCGTTCGCGGCGAGGACGGGCGCAAAGACACCGTCGTCCATCACCCGGCGCGCCGCCTCGGAGAAGAATGCATCCACCGCCGCCGGACCGCAGGACTGCAGCCGCGAGAACGCGGTGGTCGCACGTGCAAGTGCGGAGTCGACGAGAGCAGACACCGCCGCGGGGATCCTCCTCAGCGCTCCCGTCCCGGCCACACCGACAATCCTGTCGCCCGGCAGCAGTGACACGGCGAACTCCTCGCTCACCGTCACGAGGGTGGTACCGACCAGCACCCTGTCGCCGGCCCGGAGCACACTGTTTCCGCTCATCGTCCCTATTCTGTTCGTTGTGACCGACCAATCCACCGATCCCGGGAAAACCGAGGACCCCGTGTACTTCCGCCAGTTGCTGTCGGGCCGCGACTTCGCCAGGGACAACCCCATCGCGCACCAGATGGTCAACTTCGCCTACGCCATCGGTGACCGCGGCACCGGCGAGTGTCTCCTCGTTGACCCCGCGTACGGGGTGGACGACATCATCGACACGGTCGAGCAGGACGGCATGCGCGTGACGGGGGTCCTTGCCACCCACTACCACCCTGACCATGTCGGCGGCAGCATGATGGGCCACACGATCGAGGGTGTTGCACGGCTTCTCGAACGAGTGTCGGTTCCCGTGCACGTGAACCGCAACGAGGTGCCCTGGGTGTCGCGGACCACCGGGCTCGGCGAGTCGGAGATCGTCGGCCACGACTCCGGCGACATCGTGACTGCAGGAAGGCTCGAGGTCACCCTCGTCCACACCCCAGGACACACCCCGGGCAGCCAGTGCTTCCTCACGATGGGTTGCCTGGTCTCGGGCGACACCCTCTTTCTCGACGGGTGCGGCCGCACGGACCTGCCTGGCAGCGACCCCGCACAGATGTACGACAGTCTCTCCCTGCTCGCGGGGCTGCCGGACGACACGGTCGTGCTGCCGGGGCACCAGTACTCGCAGGCCCCGGCTGCCCGCATGGAGGATGTGCGGACCAACAACTACGTTTTCAGACCACGCACGCGCGAGCAGTGGCTGATGATGTTCGGCGGCTGACGCCCGTCAGCGCAGCGCGGAGGCAACCGCACTGATTCCCGAGAGGAACAACAGCACGAGCACGAGCACACGGAACCGGTCCCCGCGCACCAGTCCGGCGGAACGCGTTCCGACCCATTGCATCGCGAACAGCACAGGTACCGACATCAGCGACATCACCGCTGCAGGGCCGGTGATCTTCCCGGCCGCGGCGAAGAGCAGGACCGAGACGATGTTCGAGTAGAAGAACACCCGCGCAATCGTGCCCCTGAATGCAGGGGGCTCGAAGCGCCGGGCCTGGAGCAGGAACACGAGTGGTGGGCCGTTGGTGGAGACCGACGTGTTCAGCACGCCGCTCACGAAGCCGAGACCGATGTCGGCCCGACGCGACGCGTGCCCGAGGGTGAATCCCCGCGCGAGCACCAACGCGGCCGCCACGACGGTGACACCGAGCACTGCACGCAGCGCGTGCTCCGGAACCAGCACGAAGACCGCCAGCCCGAACGGCATGCCTGCGCACGCGGCGAGGAAGAGCCGCCGGACCGTGGCCGTATCGGCATGGGCCCGCTCCAGCCATGCCTGGTTCATGGACGACAGAAGACCCACCAGCGTGGAGATGATCACTGCATCCCTCGGCCCGATGAACAACGACATCACGGGGACAACGATGAGACCAAAACCGAATCCGGAGAGCCTCGCCACGAAGCCAGCAACACCGACGACCGCGAGGATGCCGATCGTTTCGGCGACGGTGAACATCAGCCGACGAGCGACTCGACCGCATCAGCGAACACATGAGTGTGGTGGCCGACATCTCGTGAAGTGTGCGACGGGGAGAACAAGGCCATGTTGTGGAACGGTGTGAGGAGGATGCCGCGGTTCAGCGCGAAGAGATGCATGTACGCATCGAGAGCCGCATCCGACGCCGACGCCGCCTCGGCCCCGTTCCGCGGTGGCGGGCAGAACCAGTACTCGGCCCGGGCACCCAGCTGCTGCACGTGCCAGTCGAGACCATGATGCGTGTAGCCGTCCCTCACGCCGTCCGTCCACTCTGTGGCCAGCGGGATCATGCGTGAAAAGTCGTCCTCTCGCAGCGTGGTCGACAGCGTCGCCCGGATCGCAGCGACAGCGAGAGCGTTGCCGGTGAGGGTGCCACCGACCCCGGAGACATCCACCGAGTCCCCTGCGAGCAGTCCCTCCAGTTGCGTGGCCACGTCGGCTGTCATGCCATAGACGGCCGCCGGCACACCACCCGCGATGGGTTTGCCGATCACGAAGAAATCGGGCTCCAGACCCCACGCGCGGGTGCAGCCTCCCGGCCCCGCACAGATCGTGTGCGTCTCGTCGATCACGAGGAGCACGCCGTGCCGTCGCGTGATCTCGCGCACCGCCCCGAGGTAGCCGTCGTCCGGGAGAACGATTCCAATGTTGGTGAGTGCCGGCTCCATCAGGAGGCAGGCGACGTCACCGTGAGCCAGCTCTCGTTCGAGAGCGTCGGTGTCGTTGAAAGGAACAACCCGCGTGGTGACCGCAGGGTCGACAGGAGGACCGAGAGCCCCGGGCCGGCTCACGGTGCGTCCGTCGGAGCCCCTCACCACGAGGGTCTCGTCGACGGTCCCGTGGTAACACCAGTCGATCACGGCGACCCGCGGCCGTCCCGTGAGGGCGCGCGCAAAACGCAGCACGAACCTGTTCGCGTCGGTCGCGGTCATCGCGAACTGCCACTTCGGCAGGCCGAACCGGCGGGTGAGCTCCTCCGCCACCCAGAGCGAGTCATCGCTCGGCAGCATCGTCGTGATGCCGCGGCGAGCCCTCTCCGCGAGAACCGTCGCCACCTGCTCGAGGCCGTGGCCCGTCATCGCACCGGTGTCCCCGAGACAGAAGTCCACGTACTCGTGGCCGTCCACATCGGTGAACCGCGCCCCGGACGCCGAATCGAAGTACACGGGGAAACCGCCCGGCCAACGGGTCATCCATGGCATCGGGACCCCGGAGAGAAGGCCGACCCTGGCCCGTTCGGCGAGTTCCCGCGACCGAGGGTTGCGCGAGGCAAAGAGAGCCAGTTCCTCGTTGTGCCTGCCGGCCAGACGGCCCCTGTCGATCACGCGTCCCACGAGAGAAGAACCCTAGGTTGGGCGGAGCCCGCGGCGACGGTTTCCCAGCCATACAAGGCTTCCGTCTTTACTTTTCGTACACTTCCCAGTGTGACAGCCACAGCGGTGCCCACCGACCTCCGTGTGAACGGGAACAGGCTGATGCAACGACTCCTGGCGCTCGCCGACATCGGCGCCATCGACGGGGGTGGCTGTGCCCGCCTTGCCCTGACGGAGGACGACCGCGCCGGGCGGGATCTCGTGGTCTCCTGGATGCGCGACCTGGGGCTCGATGTCACCGTGGACGTGGTCGGCAACGTGGTTGGCGTGTGGAGCGTCGGCTCGGGGGCCGCCGTGATGACCGGCTCGCACATCGACACAGTGCGTACGGGCGGCAAGTACGACGGGAACCTCGGCGTTCTCGCCGGACTCGAGGTCATCCAGACACTCCAGGACGCGGGCATGACCCCGCCCAGGCCTGTTGCCGTCGCCTTCTTCACCAACGAGGAGGGCGCGCGATACGCACCCGACATGATGGGTTCTCTCGCGTACGTGGGCGGCATCGCGGTCGAGGAGGTGCTCGGCACGGTCGGCATCGACGGGTCCAGGGTGGGCCAGGAACTCGCGCGCATCGGGTACTCGGGATCGGTCCCGTGTCCGGGCGTTGTTCCCCATGCCTTTGTCGAGCTGCACATCGAGCAGGGACCGGTGCTCGAACAGGAAGGGTTCACCATCGGTGCTGTCACCGGCGTGCAGGGCATCAGCTGGCAGGAGGTCGTGGTGGAGGGCCAGTCGAACCACGCCGGCACCACTCCCATGTCCCTGCGCCATGACCCCGCCTATGTCGCGGCTGAGCTCACGGTGTTCCTGCGTGACCTCGCTCGTCGATTCGGCGGACACCAGGTGTGCACGGTCGGCCGTGTGGAACTGCACCCGAACCTCGTCAACGTGGTGCCGGCGCGCGCAACGCTCACCCTCGACGTGCGCAACACCGACAGTGACACCCTCGCACGCGCGGAGGCCGAGATCTCGGCTCGAATCGAGGATCTCCGGCGCAGCGAGGGCGTCACGATCACAACACGGCAACTCGCACGCTTCGAGCCTGTGGTGTTCGACGATGCCGTTGTGCGCCTCGTCGAGGAGACGGCACAGGGACACGGCCTGTCGTGCATGCGCCTCCCGAGCGGGGCCGGCCACGATGCCCAGATGATGGCGAGGGTGTGTCCCACCGCAATGGTGTTCGTTCCGAGTCACAGGGGAATCAGCCACAACCCGGCGGAGCACACGGACGCCGACCAGATCGAGGCCGGATGCAACGTCCTCCTGCACGTGATGCTCGGTCTCGCCGCGACACCGGACAGGGGCACCCAGTGAGCCGCAGGATCGTCGTCGGCGCCGCCCAGCTCGGCCCCATCCAGCGGGACCACGACCGTGCATCGGTGGTCGGCCGGCTCACCGCACTGCTCCGCGAGGCTGCCGGCCGCGGGTGCGAACTGGTGGTGTTCCCTGAGCTCGCGCTCACCACGTTCTTCCCGCGCTGGTTCGTCGAGGACATCACCGAGGCCGACCACTGGTATGAGCGCGAGATGCCCTCCCCCGTCACCGCTCCGCTCTTCGACGAGGCACGTCGTCTCGGCATCGGCTTCTGTCTCGGTTACGCGGAGCTCACCCCGGACGGCCACCGCTTCAACACGCAGATCCTCGTGGAGCGCGACGGCTCGGTCGTGGCGAGGTACCGCAAGGTGCACATCCCCGGTCACGAGCACCACGAGCCGGACCGTCCCTTCCAGCATGCCGAGCGCTACTACTTCGAACCGTCCGACGAGGGCTTCGGTGTGTGGAACGCCTTCGGCGGGCGCGTGGGAATGATGATCTGCAACGACCGGCGCTGGCCCGAGACGTATCGCGTGATGGGTCTGCGCGGGGTGGAGATGATCCTCTGTGGCTACAACACGCCGATCCACTACGTGCCCGACCCCAGCCAGGACATCCTCCAGGGGTTCCACAACGCGCTCGTCATGCAGTCCGGCGCGTACCAGAACGGCACATGGGTGGTCGGCGTCGCGAAGGCCGGCATCGAGGAGGGCGTCGACAGCCTCGGCCAGTCGATGATCGTCGCGCCCTCGGGTCAGATCGTGGCCCAGACCCTCACCACCGATGACGAGCTCATCTCCGCCGACTGCGACCTCGACTGGTGCAACCGTTACACGGGCACCCTGTTCGACTTCGACCGGTACCGCCGTCCCGAGGTCTACGGGCCGATCACATCGCAACGGGGCGTCGTTCTCGACTGACATGGGCACCGTCACTCACGGGCTCGTCTGCGCCCATCATCACCTGTACTCGGCACTCGCCCGGGGCATGCCCGCGCCGCCTGCCACCCCGACCGACTTCATCGAGGTGCTGCGCAACATCTGGTGGCGTCTCGACAACGCACTCGACCTCGACATCATCTACTGGTCCGCGGCGCTCGGGGCCGCCGAGGCGCTGCTGTCGGGAACGACGGCAATCGTTGACCACCATGAATCACCGGGCGCCATCGAGGGCAGCCTGGACACAATCAAGTCGGCGTGCGACATGGTCGGGGTCCGCAGCAACCTGTGCTACGGGGTCACCGACCGCTGGACATCATCCGGCATGGTCGACAGGGTCGAACCCGGGGCGGCAATGACCGACGGTGCGCGGCGCGGTCTGGCGGAGAACGACCGTTACCTCCGCACCGGCGCCGCAGGGATGGTGGGCGTGCATGCCGCGTTCACGTGCTCCGACGAGACGCTCGAGGCCGCAGCCGGCCTCGCCGATGATCTCGGTGTGGGCGTGCACATCCACGTCGCCGAGGGCCCTGATGATGTCGATGCAGGTGCCCGGCTCCAGTCGCTCGCGACGGATGACTGGCTGCTCGTGCACTGCGTGGGCCTCGACCGCGACCTGCCGGGGACGATTGCCCACAACCCGCGTTCGAACCTGAACAATGCGGTGGGCTATGCCGATCCCGCGTCCCGCGCGAACAGGGTCGTGCTGGGAACCGACGGCATCGGTGCGGACATGCTGGAGGAGGCACGACTCGCGTATGTCTGTCACCGCAACCGCGACCTCACGGCGACCCCCGAGTCCGCATGGGAATGGCTCCGGAACGGGGAACAACTCGTGCCGCAGGTCCGCAATGACTCCGTCGAGAGGTCGAACGACCGGGTCGACAGCCCGTGGCACGCAG
>JBJTFB010000197.1:0-8113 GCA_046093205.1 Acidimicrobiales bacterium | reverse complement strand
CTGGAGCTGCGCGGTGATGCTGTTCATGTCGTTCGAGATCAGCACGATGTCGGGGTCGTACCCGAGGATCTCCTCTGCGTTCGGCTCGAACGCGGAGATCTTGGTGACCTTGTCTGCCGCCTCGGCCGGCCAGTTCGACAGGCTGTCGACGGCGACCACCTGGTCGCCCGCACCGATGGCATAGACCATCTCGGTGGCCGTGGGCGAGAGGCTCAGCACTTTCTTGCCGGCCCCCGCACACACGCCCGCGGTGGTGTCGGGACCGGCGCTGGTGTCCGACGATCCGCCACCGCCGCACGCGGCAAGGAGAACGGTGGCGGCCGTCAGAACGGCGACGCGTCTCGTGAACAGGGATTTCTTCATGGTTTCTTCCTCCGAAGTTGTCAGAGAAAGAAGAGTGGGTCACAGATTCCGGCACCGCCGGTTGCCTCCGCGGACCGCCCTTCCTTCGAGGACTGGTGTGTCGCACACGCGGTACAGGCGACCGGACTCGCGCGGCGCACCGGATGTGCGCCCGCATCACCGTTGCGGGACAGTGCCGGGATCTCACCGGACTTCGCTGCACTGCGTGCAACACCTCTATCGAGGTGCATGGATGACCGTAGCACGCTCGCGACGGCCGACGGCACGGCGAGCGGTACCGAGCGGCTGCACGCCGCGTATCACCGCTACGCGAAGAGGTCGATGATGCGCTGCACGCCCTCTGCGAGGTCGTCGTCGCCGAGCGCGAAGGACAACCGCGCATAGCCCGGGGAGCCGAATGCCTCGCCCGGCACGATGGCCACCTGGGCCTCCGAGAGGATGAGGTCGGCAAGCCCGAGGGTGTCGGCGGCCTTCTTCCCGTTCACCGTGCGGCCGACGAGCTTCGCGAAGTTCGGGTAGCAGAAGAAGGGGCCCTGGGGCTCCATGCAGGTGACACCGGGGATGGTGTTCAGCATCGTCCACATCCTCTGTCCGCGGCGCTCGAACGCCTCGCGCATCCGCGCCACCGCGGAGAGATCGCCGCTCACGGCCTCGAGCGCGGCCATCTGCGACACGTTCGACACGTTCGACGTGGTGTGTGACTGGAAGTTCACGGCGGCCTTCATGACATCCTTCGGGCCGATCATCCAGCCGACGCGCCACCCGGTCATGGCGTACGTCTTTGCGACGCCGTTCAGCACCAGGGTCTGCCCGGCGAGGTCCGGCACCAGTGCCGGCATGGAGGAGAACGTGTGCCCGCCGAAGGTGAGGTGCTCGTAGATCTCGTCGGTGATCACCCACACGTTGTTGCGCAGCGCCCACTCGCCGATGGCCCGAGTCTCCTCGGGCGAGTACACCGAGCCGGTGGGGTTGCTGGGCGACACGAACACCAGGGCCTTCGTGCGCGGGGTGAGCGCCCGGTCGAGCTGCTCCACCGTCACCTTGAACTCGGTGCTCTCGTCGGTGTCGATGATGACCGGCACACCGCCCGCAAGCGTGACCGCCTCGGGATATGTGGTCCAGTACGGCGCGGGAAGGATGACCTCGTCGCCCCGGTCGCAGAGCGCGCAGAACGCCACGTACACCGCGTGCTTCCCCCCGTTCGTGACCAGCACCTGGTCCGCGGTGACCGCGTACGAGGAGTCACGCAGGGTCTTGGCCGCGATGGCCTCGCGCAGCTCGGGCAGGCCGGCAGCCGGGGTGTAGCGGTGGTTCTTCGGGTCGCGCGCCGCACGAACGGCCGCCTCCACGATGTTCTCAGGCGTCGGGAAGTCGGGCTCACCCGCACCGAAGCCGATCACGTTCTGGCCCTGGGCCTTCAGTGCCTTCGCCTTCGCATCCACCGCGAGGGTTGCGGACTCCGCGATGGAGGCAAGGACGGACGACACACGACGCAGTTCGGACGGACCGGGCATGCGAAATAGGATTGCAGGGTGAGCGACAAGAACCAACCCGTATTCCGCATTCCACAGTCGCTGCTGCCGTCCGACGGCCGCTTCGGTTGCGGACCCTCGAAGGTGCGGCCCGAGCAGATCGAGGCGGTCGTGTCGCGTGCGGTCTCGGTGATGGGAACGTCGCACCGTCAGTCGCCGGTGAAGAACATCGTCGGGAGCGTGCGCGAGGGGCTCACCTCGCTGTTCGGCCTGCCCGACGGGTGGGAGATCATCCTCGGCAACGGCGGGTCCACGGTGTTCTGGGATGCCGCAACGTTCGGTCTCTTCCGCGAGCGCAGCCAGCACCTCGTGTTCGGCGAGTTCGGTGGCAAGTTCGCCGAGGCGTCCGCGGCCGCCCCGCACCTGGCCGACCCCGTGGTGATCACGAGCGAGCCGGGCTCACGCCCCGCCCTCGTGGCGGACCCGTCGTGCGACACGTATGCCTTCCCGCACAACGAGACCTCCACGGGCGTGATGATGGAGCCGGTGCGGCCCGCCGGTGACGGCCTCGTGGTGGTGGATGCCACGTCGGCCTCGGGCGGGATCCTCTGGGACCCCGCGCAGGTCGACGTGTACTACTTCGCACCGCAGAAGTGCTTCTCGAGCGACGGTGGTCTGTGGCTCGCAGCCTGCTCCCCCGCCGCCATCGGGCGCATCAGGGAGATCAAGGCATCGAAGCGCTGGGTGCCGGCGTCGCTCGACCTCGCGATCGCACTCGACAACAGCGTGGCGAACCAGACCTACAACACACCGGCACTCGCCACACTCATCATGCTGGACGAGCAGGTGCAGTGGATGAACTCGAACGGCGGGCTCGCATGGGCCGCAGGACGTTCCTCAGAGTCGGCGCGCACCCTGTACTCATGGGCGGAGTCGAGGGCGTTCGCCTCACCGTTCGTGGCTGACCCCGCACACCGCTCCACCGTCGTCGGCACCATCGACCTCGAGGGAGTGGATGCGAACGAAGTGAACGCGGTGCTGCGCGCGAACGGGATCGTCGACACCGACAGCTACCGCAAGCTGGGCCGCAACCAGCTGCGCATCGGCATGTTCCCCTCGGTGGAACCCGACGACGTGGCGCGGCTCACCGCCTGCATCGACGCCGTGGTGGGGCACCTCACCGCCTGACCGTAGGCTCGGGTGCATGCCGCTCGAGGTTGACGAGGTTCTGGAGCGCTACTGGGACGACATCGGCCCGCTGCGCAACCCTGTGATGCTCGTCGCCCTGCAGGGCCTCTTCGACATCGGGAACGTGGCCACGAGCGCACTCGACTGGATGCTGAAGGAGCGCGACTGGACGGTGGTGGCCGACATCGATCCCGACCCGTTCTTCGACTTCACCCAGGCACGGCCCGAGGTGTGGAACGACGAGAACGGCGACCGGCAGGTGCGCTGGCCCGAGAACGAGTTCGCCGTGGTCCGCTACCCCGAGGGCTCGCGTGACATAGTGGTGCTGAACGGCATCGAACCGCACCTCGCGTGGCCCACCTTCACCGACTGCATCATCGACGTGGTGCGCGGCCTCGGGGTGGAGCTGGTGGTGTCGCTCGGCGCGGCCGCCGAGCAGGTTCCCCACACCCGCGTGCCGTTCGTTGTCGGCTCGAGCACCAACGAGGACCTCGCGTCGCGCCTCGGCCTCACCATGCCCCGCTACCAGGGACCCACCGGGGTGGCCGGCGTGATGCTCGAGGCAATGGACCGAGCAGGCATCCCGAACGTGAGCCTGCGCGTGGGTGTTCCGCACTACCTGATGAACGCGCAGCACCCGAAGAGCATCGCCGCACTGCTGCAGCACCTGCAGCACGTGCTGCGCATCCCCACCGACCATGCGAACCTCGTCGACGAGATCGCGCGGTGGCAGGAACTGCACGACTCCGCCGTGGAGGACGACCCGCAGGCGCTCGGCTATGTGGCGATGCTGGAGCGGCGTCACGACCAGCTGAGCGAGAAGATGATGCCGACCGGTGACGACCTCGCCGCCGAGCTGGAGGCTTTCCTGCGCGAGCAGGAAGAGGAGTGACCCGCTAGCTCAGTGTTCTGAGACCGAACTTGAAGGTCGACGACGTGAGAAGTGGTGGGATCACCTTCCCGTTGGCATCCCGCACCACGTACGTGTAGGTCTTCTTGTACACCGTGACGAACCTGTTGGAGCCCTTCTTCGCGCTGATCGTCTTGATGAGCGTCAGCTTCTTGCCCACCTTGCGGTACACCTTGACCTTCTGGGCTTTGGCCACGTTGATCGTGAGAGTGGCCTTCGCCCCACTCGCCGCGGTACGCACATAGTTCGACGGGAGGGCCGTGGTGGTCCCACCGGATGCCGTGCCGCCGCCTGTGCTGGCACCCGACCCGGAGCTCGACAACAGCACCGACAGTGTCTGCTGGGCCGACGACGACTTGACCTTCAGCGAAGGGTTCGGTGCCGAGAAATGGGTGAGGTTGAAGTTGACCCGGAGACCCGAATCCCCCACCGTCATGGTCAACTGCTGGAGCTTCTTCGTCACCTGTCCCGCCTGCACCTCGTCGATTGTTCCCTCGAAGATTTTCGAGGGGTCCTCGAGAGCCTTCTTGGCGTTCTCGACGGTCACTTCCTTGCCGGCGAGCTGGGTGAGCATCTTCGCGACTGTCGGAAGGGTCACGTACATCTCGAAGAACGCGGAGTTCAGTTCGCGACCGTTCTCGGGTGTGAGTCCCGGGACGCCGAAATCGGTGGGCACGTAGTGGGGGCCCTTCGCTGTCACATCGAACACGCCGGAGGTGAAGTCCACCTTTCCGAGGCTGAACACGGAGGCATTCGTTGCGATCCATGTTCCCCGCAACAGTTCACGCTGCGCAGCATCGCCCGCCATCGAGAAGGAGGACAGTGCATACCGACGGAATGCCTGGTTCGGCTCGCAGTTGGTCACCCAGTTCCCTGTGTTGCAGTTGTTGATCGGGGTCTCGTCGTTGGTGACCCCGTTGAACATGGCCACCACCTTCGCCACAGGCGTCGGCGTGACCGTGACGTCGACCGTGAAGTACCCATCGGTGCCCTTGGTGACGGTGTACGCGCTGTGCTTTCCGGTGATGAACAAGTACGAGGGGTCGTAATCACCGATACGCAGGACGGTCCGGTAGGCACCGTCCTGGATGCCGTCGAGGGTGGTGGGCTGCGTTCCCGAGTAGAGGATGCCGGGGATGTACGTGTAGTTGATCGAGAGGGACGGGAACATCCCGCCCATGCCGGTTGCTCCGGACGGACCCGTGTACGCCTGTCCCGGCGAGAGCTGGACATTGAGGAACGGGCTGGTCTGGGAACTCGTGTCGGTGGCAGACGCAGTGAGGTTCTGTTTTGCACCGTTTGTCGGCGTGAACTCGAAGGTCTCGATGCAGAACTCCTGATCGGCCGTGGCGCACACAGGAAAGTCTGTCCCCGGTAACGGATAGGAGAGACCCGCTGCGCCGACAGACACCGAAGGAACCGACATGACGCACGCGGCCGCGACCAGGGCCGCGACTCCCCCCAGGAACCGCTTCATGTGGGGAAATGTAACAGCACGCCGTCAGGGCGCAAGCGCCCCGACGGCCCTGTTGTGGCTACTTGATCGCGTCGAAGCCCAGCTGGAGATCGGCGAGGATGTCCTCGATCGACTCGAGCCCGACCGACAGTCGCACGAGGCCCGGCTCGACACCGGCTGAACGCTGTTCAGCCTCGGTGAGCTGGCTGTGCGTGGTGCTGGCCGGGTGAATCACGAGCGAGCGAACGTCACCGATGTTGGCCACGTGGCTGTGCAGCTTCAGTGCCTCGGCGAACTTCTGGCCGTTCTCCTTGCCGCCCTTCACCACGAATGCAATCACGCTGCCGTAACCCTTGCCGCCGAAGTACTTCTTCGCACGGTCGTGCCACGGACTCGAGGGAAGACCTGCGTAGTTGATGGACTCCACCGCACCCTGCTTCTGCAGGAACGCAACCACCTTGTCGGTGTTCTCCCAGTGGCGGTCCATGCGCAGCGACAGTGTCTCGATGCCCTGCAGCAGGCTCCACGCGTTGAACGGGCTGATGGCCATGCCGAGGTCGCGCAGCAGCTGCACACGCGCCTTGATGATGTAGGAGCCGGCGCCGAGCGCGGGCCAGTACGCAAGACCGTGGTAGCTGGGGTCGGGCTCGGTGAAGTTCGGGAAACGGCCCGAGGCGGAGAAGTCGAACTTCCCGCCGTCCACGATGCCGCCGGCGATCGACGTGCCGTGGCCGCCGAGGAACTTGGTCATCGAGTGCACGACGATGTCGGCACCCCACTCGAGCGGACGGATGCCGTACGGCGTGGGCACGGTGTTGTCGAGCATGAGCGGAACGCCCACATCGTGCGCGACCTTCGACACACCCTCGATGTCGAACACGTCGTTCCTCGGGTTCGCCAGCACCTCACCGAAGAACAGCTTGGTGTTGTCGCGCACGGCGCTCTTCCACTGCGCAAGGTCGTGCGGGTCGTCGACGAACGTGACCTCGATACCCATCTTCGGCATCGTGTAGTGCAGGAGGTTGTAGGTGCCGCCGTACAGCGACGGGGACGCCACGATGTGACCGCCCGACTCCACCACGTTCAGGATGGCGAGCGTCTCTGCACTCTGGCCGGATGCCACCACGAGCGCGCCGGGGAGACCCACAGCGGTCGCGGTGCCGCCCTCGAGCGCCGACAGACGCGCCTCGAGCACCGCCTGCGTGGTTCATGATGCGTGTGTAGATGTTGCCGATCTCCGCCAGCGCGAACAGGTTCGCGGCATGGCTGCTGTCGCGGAACTGGTACGACGTGGTCTGGTAGATCGGGACCGCGCGGGCACCGGTTGTCGGGTCCGGCTCCTGGCCGGCATGGATCTGGCGGGTCTCGAAACCCCAGTTGGCGTTGCTCATAAGGGCGAAACACTACGGGCTGAATCCCGACCTTCCAAGTCGGGATTACGGAAAGAGTCAGAAACTCCCCGCCGGGGACCCCGAAACCTACAGTTCCAAGGATGAAGGCCCGATCACTCGCCCTCCGGGCGGCCCGTGCGACCCTCCTCGTCTCCCTTGTCGCCTCCTGCAGCGGCGGTGGTTCATCTGATGCCCCGGCCGCCAGCGTGTCGGTGCCGCAGGTGGACTTCGGGCCTGCCTCGAACGTGGACGGAAAGCTGCGCCCCGTGCCGAACGGGTTCGCGTTCCCGAACTTCACCGCCACGGCCGCCCCGGGCAACACCTTCGGCGGCGCCGACCTCGCCGCGATGTTCGGCGACGGGCCCGACGTGTGCACATCCGGCACGGGCGATGCCTGCTCACCCACCGCCGAGGCCGCGTCGTGGGCGCAGATGGTGAACGAGTCGCGCCAGTCGGGCCACTGCGAGGGATTCTTCGTGCAGTCGCTGTCGCGGTTCAAGGGCGGCCAGACACCCGAGGCCGCACAGCTGCCCACCTCGGCCGACGTCGTGCAGGGAATCCTGCGCGGGTTCGCCACGCAGTTCATCCCCGAGACACGAGCCGAGTCGAAAGGCTGGCGCAAGACGAAGGTGCGTGACGTTCTCTCCGAGCTCGTCACCACGCTGCGCGACGGCACGCCCGACTACGTGCTCGGCGTGTACGGCGACGCGGGCGGGCACGCGATCCTCCCGTACGCCGTCGAGTTCGCGAGCGCGGATGCCGCGCGCATCCAGGTGTACGACTCCAACTGGCCGGGCCGCAACAGGTTCGTCGATGTGGACATTGCCGCCGGCAAGTGGACGTTCTCGTTCCAGGGCCCCGACCCGGAGAACGACCCCACCGCGTGGACGGGCGGCGACGGTGACATGGACCTCTCGTCGCTCGGCAAGCGCGTCACCGGCAGCTGCCCGTTCTGCGGCGGCGGCACGACCGCGCTCGAGACGATGCTCACCATCCGCGCGTCCGCACCCACGTGGTCGATCGACACCGAACGCGGAACGGTCACACCGCAGAGCACCGTGGACGGTGTCGACGTGTCGCAGACACGCGCGGCCATCAACGGCGTGTTCGAGTACGTCGTGCTGATCGACCCCGCGGCTGTGCCGCTCACGAAGAAGGATGCCATCACGCTGCGGCTCCCGCCGAAGAGCGTGGCCTATGCGCTCACACCCAGGGGCATCGCCCGCGCCGCGACGGCGGGCACGAAGGGAACGGTGGGGATCAGCGAGGCAACGGTGTCGAGCACAGAAGGCACCACGGCACTTCGTCTCGCCGCCGGTGACGAGGTGATCGC